>NZ_JADRGN010000046.1:0-14790 GCF_018206105.1 Porphyromonas levii | reverse complement strand
CGCATACTTTGCGGAATCTAGGCTAGGAATAAATTTCGCTGATATGGCGAGCCACATCGGGCGCTCGCCTAAGAGAATTTATCAATAGTGAAATGTACTGTAATAAAGTAGATTGTGACAATTATATATGGAAACACATTAGGCTGGTGAGCTCACTATCGAGGCTGAATGAGGAAGAGGGATTATATTTTGACGTTTCGCCCTACCATATTCTCTGTCTTTACTCTCAAGCTTAGCGAAATTACACAAAGAGCGTCATAGATGTCGAAAAATATAACATGCTATAAATCACATTAGTACATAAAAATCTCACAGAAGAGAGGAAGAAATAGTTAGGAATATGTTTGGTTATTCAGAAAAATATTGTATCTTTGCACCGCAAACGGGTAAGTCCTGCACGGCCAGCTCCTGGTGAACTCCCCCAGGGTTTGATCGCAGCAAGGGTAGCTGGTTGAGCGGCGCGATGTAGATTGCTTACCCACCCGCCTCTTTAGCTCAGTTGGTAGAGCTCCTGATTTGTAATCAGACGGTCGTTGGTTCGAGTCCGACAAGAGGCTCAAGGAAAAGAGAGCGAAGCAGCAAAGCTGCTTCGCTCTCTTAACTTTTATATAAAGTAAAAAGGCAATCCCACGATCAAAGATACGACAAAAGCAAATACACAGATAAGAAGGTGTTCTGTATCGGTATAGGCGACCTCATTCTTTTGCCTAAGATATATTAAATGCTGTGGCAAGGAAATCACTGGAAGCATCATTGCTATCTGCAGAAGCCATGTGATTTCAAACAAGAAGTGATTGGCAAGTAGCAGTCCAAGCTCCAGTAGGAACCAACTAGCCGTGATGAGATAAACTCGTTTAGTTGTACGTTTGTCCATGATTTATTAGTTCATTATAACCGTTTTGAAAATAATTGCGTCTATAGTCCTTCTCCCTCAAGATAAGCTTATCCTGCATCACCACATCTACATCGAGCGACACATCTTGTGAACTCCTATCACGCCCTGCTTGTTCCTCTAGCGATTTGGTAAGAGCAATCACCTCCTCTAGTGGTAGTGCACTCTCTACACGGAGTACACTATTGAGATAGATCCTATCACTTTTGCCCGTAGCATCGGGCGTAGAATAAAAGGAGGAAAATACCCCATGCGGGAATGAATGAGTAATGAGGTCTCGAATCTTTCGCTCACTATCGAGGAATGTAGAACCAATGGAAAAGTAGTAGGTATATTCGAAGGGAAGACCAATCCCCCTAAGCCTACGTGTAATCAAGATCTGCATCACTCCCCTAACCCCTAGATAGGTAATAAAGGAAGCCCACAGAATATGGTTTTGATCTGAAAGTGGCAGCAGATAGTAGAGGGCGAAGAAGACAAGTACTGCGGTAAGCATACTCAAAAACATCTCTTTAGTCGCCGTTACCCCTACGAATACTCCATCAAAAAGAAATGCGAGGAAGCCTGTAAATGGAAGTACATATACCCATGGTAGATAGTGCTCGGCATAGGCAATGACTTTGGGTTTATCCGTAAGGACATAGAGGAATGGACTAGCAATAATCATATAGACTATACTCGTAGCCACCGCTATACCAAGTCCCCAGATAATAAGGGTTCGGATAGAGCTTCGGAGTAGCTTGCGCTCCTTCATTCCATAGAAGTGCCCAACGAGTGCTTCTGCAGCAAAAGCGAACCCATCTATAAAGTAACTAAAGAAGTTGAAGAACTGATAGAGAAGTGCATTGGCAGCCAAAGTAAGTGCACCTTGCTGGGTTCCCGAATAGGTAAAGAATGCAGAAATCAATGCAAGGAGCATTGTTCTGAATAGGATATGAATATTGGTACCGAAGTAGCGCCGTAGCCCTACCCTAAGATGTCCCAACTGAGTAGGGACGTGCGCTTTTCCTCGCTTAAGGAATAAATAATATGCGCCTAAACCAAGAGCAATCACGCCTATCCACTGTGCGGATAGGGTTCCAATAGCTATACCATCCACTCCCCTACCCCAAATGAGGACTAGACTGGCACTAGTAGCAATGTTGATAAGATTGGTACCTATACTCACCGCCATAGGCCACCAAGTATTTTGCATCCCTATAAGCCACCCATTGAGCGCATAAGTACAGAGCATGGCAGGAGCACCCCACACCACTATATTATAGTAAATGGTAGCGTAGTCAATAAGAGCGGACTCGGGGGACATTACTCCTAAGATAATCCTAAACAGTGGCAACTGGAGTAGGAGAATGGAGATGCCTCCAATAATAGCAATGAATAGTGATTGTATAAGATTACGCCCCATCTCCTCCTTATCCCCTCGACCATGAGCCTGAGCGGTAAGCCCCGTGGTACCCATTCGGAGAAAGGAGAAGTTCCAATAGATCAGACTGAACACCGTAGTAGCAATAGCTATTCCACCTATCGCATAGGCATCTTTGAGATGACCCGAGAGGGCAAGGTCTACTATCCCAAGCAAAGGGACAGTGAGGTTGCTCAAGATATTAGGGAAAGCTAGCTTGAGGATTCGTCGATTCAGAGCATCTGCCATTTACTTCTTCTTGAGAAGCGAGCCATCGCCATAGCTAAGAAACCTATAATTATTCTCTAGTGCGTAGTCATACACTTTGCGCCACTCCTCTCCTATAAAAGCTGCAACAAGCAATAGTAGTGTGCTGTGTGGCTGATGGAAGTTAGTTACCAAGTAATCTACAACCTTATAGCGGTACCCTGGGGCAATCATGAGTTGGGTCTGCCCAAATAACTTCTCTGCTTTTCCCTCTTTCAGCCTTGCTATGATTGCCTCCAACGACTGGAGCAACGTAGGCTCCTCTTGGAGTTGGTAAGGCAGCCACTGAGTTACACTAAATGCATGCTCTACTCCAAGGAGCAACTGAGCACCCATATAATATAGGCTCTCGAGCGTGCGCGTACTGGTAGTCCCTACCGACACAATGGGCTTCCCCTCCATCACGCTATCCCTGAGAGATTCAATAGAACTAAGTGGCACTTCTATAACCTCCGTATGCATTTCGTGACCACCCATGGTGTCGCTCTTGACGGGCAAGAAAGTGCCAGCCCCTACATGTAGGGTCAAAGGAATAGTCTCTATCCCTTTATCTCTCAGGTTATTCAATAATTCGTCTGTAAAATGAAGCCCAGCCGTAGGTGCCGCCACACTACCCTCCTGCTTGGCATAGACGGTCTGATAATCGGAAAGATCGCTTTCCTCTGTCTTACGATTAAGGTATGGCGGAATAGGAAGCTCACCAAGTTGTTCCAAAAGGGTTCCAAAAGTGATGTCACTATCCCATTCAAAACAAATAAGGTGCCCATCGACTACACGAGAGACACGCAGAGTACCGCCCTCAGGTAATGTCCGCTCAAGGTATTGCTCCTTCCACTTCTTCGCCTGACCAACCAAGCAATGCCACACAACTTTCCCCTTGGTAGCGAGTGATAGCTCATACAAGGCGGGGGCATAAGGCTCGAGGCAAAACACTTCTATCCGAGCACCAGTAGCTCGGAAAAACTCCAATCGGGCTCTAATTACCTTAGTGGTATTCATCACCAGTACCGCATTTTCAGGTAACAGCTTGGGCATATCACTAAAAATATGAGTACTAGTTTCTTCACCATTATAGTATAAAAGCTTAGCATCGTCTCGCTTTTGGAGCGGATACTTAGCAATCATATCGTCTGGTAGATTGTAGGTATAATCCTCAATCTTAATATTTCGTGGGTCAATGTTCTTGTCTATCATAGCACAAAAGTACCAATATATCGGAATATAGGATACGCAGCAGAGACATAATACTCCCCATAAACTTCATTTTCTTTTTTTGATAGCAAATGACAATTAATACCATCTCAACTCTTAAATCAAACACTTTTTGAGCTGTCTAGTTTATGGGGAGTATTATACCCACGACCTTTTCGTTCAAAACCCTCGACCTTTTTGATCAAAACCCTCGACCTTTTTGATCAAAACCCTCGACCTTTTCTAGGGAAACCTAAGGGATGGTTGGGAATCTATTTATGCCAACTCGGAAAAAACAACTACTTTTGCGTAGTGAATTAATAGAACATTAAGATGTTAAGATGATGAATGAAGCTCTATCTCCTACCCCCTATTCCCAACGTCCTTGGCATGCCAAGCTGATGAAGAGCCAACCCTTTTTGGATGCGGTATACATACTGCTGGGGGCATTATTTCAGGCCATAGGTTATTCTATCTTTATTGCTCCAGCCAATATTGTACCTGGTGGCGTCTATGGTATCACTATTGCGCTGAACCATCTCACGAAGGGGATGTTTAGTTTTGCACCAGAAGGTTTCCCTATTGGTATTACCGCTCTATTTTTTAATGTCCCCCTACTCCTCTTAGCGCTCAAGAAGTTGGGGATTTCCTCTGCTGGTAAAACAGTCGCTACCTTCTTACTTATATCTCTATTTACCGATTTTATAAGTTCAATGACTAAGGACATGGGGCTAATTGGCAACGACCGGCTCCTCTCTGCCTTTTATGGCGGTGCTATTATTGGTGTCGGCGTATATCTGATTTTCAAAGCTGGCAGCACTAGCGCAGGGACTGATGTACTGAGTAGAGTGATTGCGAGTGGACGCAACTTTAAGTTGAGCGATACGATTATCGTAATTGATTCTATTGTAGTAGTCTTCGGTCTGATTGCTTTTCGAGATTGGACGGTGCCGCTCTATTCTTGGCTCACAATCATAGTCTATGGTCAGGTCGTAAACTTTCTTCAGCCTGAAAACCCCAAGAGGGCGGTATTCATTGTCTCCTCTAAGATTGATGAGATTAAGGAGGCTCTAGTGCACAAACTAGGCGTTCGAGGTACGCTTATCAAGGGGCGTGGCATGTACATGGATGAAGAGCGAGAGATTATTTTTACGATAGTGGAGCGTAAGAAGCTGCCTATTCTGAAGGATTGCGTCAAGTCTGTCGATTACTCAGCCTTCATATCGACAATGGATGCTAGTCATGATATGATCAACCAACCATCCAAACCGTAACCACTTCAGTACTAGCAAAGGCATTACAGGTTATCGATAAAGCGAAAAGGGCTATGCAGAATCAATCCTGCATAGCCCTTTTCGGATATAATAGGGGGTGTTGTTAGAACTGACAGCAACTGTAAGTAGCGACCAAGTTGCGGTCACCAAAACCATTGTCGGCTCTACCTACATTGGTCCAATACTTATCCTCCTTGAGGTATGGGAGAGCAAAGGCAGCTTTCTCACGTGAATACGGATGCTTCCACTCGTCACTCGCTACCTCGTAGAGTGGGTGTGGCGCATTCTTGAGCACATTATCCTCTTTATCGGCAGTACCATTGACCACCTCTTGGATTTCATTCCAAATAGTATTCAGCACCTCGATGAAGCGATCAAGCTCAGCAAGCGACTCACTCTCGGTAGGCTCAATCATAAGCGTACCATGTACAGGGAAGGAAAGTGTAGGTGCATGATAATTGAAGTCCATCAAGCGCTTAGCGATATCTGTCTCGTCGATACCACTCATCTCTTTCACATTGCGGCACTCAAGTATGAGTTCGTGACCTACATAACCTGTCTTGCCACTGTAGGTAATACCATAGGTGTCCTTAAGCCTTGAAGCCATATAGTTGGCATTCAGGATAGCTCCTGCAGTAGCACGCTTCAGTCCCTCGGTACCGAGCATACGAATATAAGCATAGGTGATACCCACGATGACGGCACTACCAAATGGAGCACTACCAACAGGGATAAAGTTGTGCCCATAAGCTACAGCATGGCTTGGAAGATAATCTTTGAGGAACTCTGCCACGCAGATAGGGCCTTCGCCAGGACCACCACCTCCATGAGGTATAGCAAAGGTCTTGTGGAGGTTGAGGTGGCAGACATCTGCCCCCATCTCACCAGGATTGGTAAATCCGACCTGAGCATTCATATTGGCACCATCCATATATACGAGACCACCCATCTCGTGAACGGTATCTATTAGTTTGCGAATCTCTGCCTCGAAGATACCATGGGTACTTGGGTAAGTAATCATAGTGGCAGCTAAGCGCTCCTTGTGCTCAGTTGCTTTCTTTACGAAGTCCTCGACATCGATATTACCATCGGCATCAGTGTTGGCAATGATAATCTCAAAGCCAGCAAGCGAAGCTGTAGCTGGGTTAGTACCGTGGGCAGATGCTGGAAGGATAATCAGATCACGTTGAGTCTCTCCTTTTGCCTTTAGGTACTCGGAGATGACACGGATACCAGAATACTCTCCCGCAGCACCTGAATTAGGCATGAAGCTCACGCCAGGAAGCCCTGTAATGGTTCCTAGTAAGCTCGCAGTATTATCTAGCATCTCGATATATCCTTCGGTCTGATCAGCAGGAGCGTATGGGTGTATGAAGGCGAACTGTGGATTTGAGAGGATAAATAGCTCGGCAGCAGCATTGAGCTTCATGGTACATGAACCCAGTGAAATCATGCTCTGAGCTAGTGAGATATCCTTCTTTTCCAAACGCTTAGCATAGCGCATAAGCTCAGTTTCGGTGTGGTACTTTTGGAACACCTCATACTCAAGGAAGTTGCTGGTACGACGGAACTGATTATCTACCTCCGCGTGCTTCTCAGGAAGTTCTGGGGTTGGGACTTCTACTCCCTTGGCAGTTGCAAAGATATAGAATAGGACACTGAGGTCGGAAAGAAGTGTAGTCTCGTCGACACTGATGCCAATAGCGCCATCCTCAAAGTAACGGAAGTTTACCTTACAGTCGAGCGCTATCTCTTTGATCTTTGCCTGCTCTTCCTTACTGATACCGGTGAGATATAGGGTATCGAAGAAGTATTTATTGCTCTGAGTATATCCTAGCTTGGTAAGTCCGTTGTTAAGAACCCTTGCTACAGTATGTACCCTACCAGCAATATCCTTGAGCCCTTCTGGACCATGGAATACTGCATAGAATGAAGACATAGTAGCAAGTAGCGCCTGAGCGGTACAGATATTTGAGGTTGCCTTTTCACGCTTGATGTGTTGCTCACGAGTCTGAAGTGCAAGACGGAATACCTCCTTGCCATTAGGATCTTTGGAGATACCTACGATACGACCTGGAATAACGCGCTTGTACTCGTCGGTAGAGGCCAAGAAACCAGCTGATGGACCACCGAAGTACATTGGAATACCGAAGCGCTGTGCCGAACCAAATACGATATCTGCGCCCCACTCTCCTGGAGGTGTTAGCAGTACGAGCGATAGAAGATCGGCAGCAACAGCCACTCGGATATCCTTCTCCTTAGCCTTAGCTACAAACTCCTTGTAGTCTTTGATCTCACCATGATCATTCGTGTACTGGATGATAGCACCAAAATACTCGTCGGAGAAGTCGAAGTCCTCTGCCTTGCCTTCTACAACCTCAATATGCCATTGTGCAGCACGAGTTTGTATTACACTACGTGTAGACTGAAATACATCGGTAGCAACAAATAGCTTATTGGCATCCTTACGCTTACGGCTACGGATATTCAACATCATTGCTGCTGCCTCTGCCCCACTGGTTCCCTCATCGAGGAGAGAGCAGTTGGTCAGCATCAAGCCCGTAAGTTCGGTAATAACGGTCTGGAAGTTGAATAGAGCTTCAAGGCGTCCTTGAGAAATCTCAGCTTGGTATGGCGTGTACGATGTATAAAAACCTGGGTTCTCCAAGACGTTGCGCTGAATAACAGCAGGGGTATAATTATCATACCATCCCATACCGATATAGGAGGTAAATACTTTATTTTTATTCCCGAGCTCATTGATATGCTCAATTAGCTCACGCTCTGTCATAGCTTCGGGGAGATCAAGCTCCTCCTTTAGGCGAATATCGGAAGGTATTACCTTGTCAATAAGCTCCTTTACACTACCAACGCCGATGCTCTTCAGCATCTTTTGCTCATCCTCGTGGGAGGTTACACCCACGTGGCGGATAGTAAAATCATTTGTATTCATGTTTGATAAGTATAATATGTATGGTATTTATAAACTATCTCTACACCTCAGATATACAACAATTCAGTAATCCTCATTGTTTCCTCTCGGCTCCAATAGTAGTCTCCATGCCATGTCCCGAGAGTACAACAGTCTCTTCAGGAAGGGCAAGCAACTTATCAATGGAGTTTATGAGCACCTCATAACTGGCACCCCATAAATCATAGCGACCAAAACCTCCCTTGAAGATAACGTCCCCACAGAAGATGACGCCCCTCTCCTTCTCGTACAATGTAATATGATCAGGGGAATGCCCAGGTGTCTTGATGACTTCGAAGGTTGTATTACCTACCTCTATTGTCTCTGGAAGGACTTGAACTTCAAATGCGTACTTACCTTCTTCAACTGGTATACGAAAAGCCTTTAGCTGCTGGTCTATGCTAGGCAAGCCATCAATCTCCCCTTTAGGAGCTTCTAATGGAATACCGAAGTGCTCTTGGATAAACCGAGCACCCATTACGTGGTCGAAGTGCAGGTGTGTGGCTATACATCGTGATAGTTGTAGCCCCTCCTTATCTAAGAAGTCAATAAGCTCTAGTTCTTCAGATACATTGGAGAACCCAGGATCTATTACGCACGCCAACTTACTCTCGTCCCAGACAAGGTAACTATTGACCTGCACCATGTTGCAGATAAATCTACGGTATTGTAGCATTACTCTAAAGTGGAATATAGATAATCTTCTTGGTCTCAAAGAAAGGGATATCAGGCATCAAGCCCAATATATCCTCCGATGATACTATCTTACGAAATGGATGAAGCTCCTCTGTCAAGTCCCCACCCTTCAGTGCGATGACGCCATTAGGGAGAGCATTGAATTGCTCTTGCCTATCTACTAAGTGGGCACCAATCTTCATCAGTTCAGACATCGGCATAGCCGCTCGGCTGACTACGAAATGGCACTTCTCCCCTTTCAGCTCTTCAGCTCTCGTCTGTATGGCTCTTACATTGTGCAGCTCTAAGCTCTCTGCAATACTCCCTGCCACTTTTATCTTCTTCCCTATGCTATCAATCAAAGTAAACTGACAGTCAGGAAAAAGTATCGCCAAAGGAATTCCTGGCAATCCCCCACCTGTCCCGATATCAAAGATATTTGTGCCCTCCTTGAAGCGGGTATACAGACCTATACTCATGGAGTGAAGGATATGATTAGGCACTATGTTATCTATATCTTTCCGAGATATTACGTTAATCTTCGTGTTCCATTCCTGATAGAGATGGGGCAGTTGCTCCAGTTGCTCCCATTGGAGCGGAGTCAGATCGGGAAAATACTGGGAGAAAATAGATCTATCGGTACTATTCATCGGGGTATAAGTTTGGTGTATGCACCATTGATGAATGGTGCCAGTTGCTCATAAGTAAGGGACAACTCTATTGAGCCTACTGCATAGGCTGCCAACTCATAAGGATTGTAATAGAAGGTAATACCCTCATTGGTAAAGTAGAAGTTATTGGTTACCTCTAGCATCTGATAATTGAAGATACCTGCATACTCTAGCTCCTCAGGAGTACTCACATCGAACTCCGCCATAAGCCTGCCCAGTAAGAGCTCTTCTATCCTGCTATCCTTAGGATCGGAAAATAGAGCGGACAACGTTATCGCTTCATTCTGCTCTAAGTCGTAGTTGAGTGTTGTCAGCAACTCATTGCCATGTACTCCGCCTGTATACTCTTGCGATAGCATAGTAATCGATACTATACCATTCTGATTGTGTACCAAACTGTCACAGAGGTCTATCCTACGGCTAAATACACTGTATGAAAATACGTCGAAATCTAGTTCGCTCGCCTGTGTTAAGTCCGCCTTGTAGTCCGATACCTGAGCATCGACATAGCTATTGACAAAAGCCTGAATACTGTCTTTAGAGAAGTCATTCGAGGGCTGTAAAGACACTCGCAACGTCATAGCCTTCACGAGGCTATCTCTTAGCGCTATGTAGCTTTTGTCCTCTATTTGAGGATAGAGGATATCCACATGCACCCAGCAATTGGGGATCGTCGCTTCTTCCTCCTTAGGCCAGTTCTCAAGTACAAAAGGATCGGTATACTCAGCAAAGGCACTTATCCTCTGCCAAGTAATATACTCGTTGAGATGACTCTGTTGTCCCTTCTTATTACATCCTACCAGTCCCATCCCTAGGACTATGGATAGTAGTGCAAGTACTCCGATCCTTTTCATACGCTTAGTTAGCCATTTCTGCTATAAACTTCACACGAATGAGCCTAATCTCATCCTCCTCGTATACCTCCAGTTCGCCCATCGCAGTCTCAATATCGTCGGTCGTGGAGTGCTTGAAGTAGTCGAAAATCTCTTCTACAGCTTCCTCCTCCATTACGTCACTGATAAAGTAATTAATATTTATCTTCGTGCCGCTATAGACGATAGCTTCAAGCTCAGAAAGTAGCTCGCCGAAGTCTAAGTCGTGGGTATTGGCGATGTCCTCAAGCGATACCTTACGATCGATAAGCTGTACGATAGACACCTTGAGCTTAGACTTATTTGGTACGGTCTTTATTCTGATATCCTCGGGACGCTCAATCTCATTTTCCCTTACATATTCGCTTATAACCTCAAGGAATGGCTTTCCAAACTTCTTTGCCTTGCTCAATCCTACACCCGAGATATTCTGTAGCTCGTTTTCATTGATAGGATAGAAAGTAGCCATATCCTGCATACTCGCATCTTGGAATATGACATAAGGTGGCAGGTCTAGCTGCTTTGCCAGCTTCTTTCTTAGATCCTTAAGGATTGAAAACAGCTGTGGGTCTGCTATTCCAGAACCACCCCCTGCATTACCCTTTGCCTCATCGACTATCTCTTCGTCATCCTCTATATGTATCTTGAATGTCTTAGGCGTCTTCAAAAAAGCTTTCCCTTGCTTAGTAAGCTTAAGTACCCCAAAGCGCTCTATATCCTTCTCCATGTACCCCTCTATGAGCGCCTGTCGGATGATTGTCTCCAGCACATCTTTTTCTACTTCAGCACAGCTTCCAAATTCTTCCAGCTCATTATGCTTGTAGTTCTCAATATCAGCAGTCTGCTTACCTTGGACAAAGTTGATGATATACTCCGTCTTAAATTCCTCCTTCAGCTCCTTTACAGTCTGAAGTATTGATACTAATTCCTCTTTTGCTTCCACCGTCTTTCTATTACTCAAACAGTTATCGCAGTTATGACAATTATCTTCTTCGTACTTCTCTCCGAAATAGTGCAATAAGTACTTGCGTCTACAGATGGGCGAACTCGCATATCCTGATATCTCATCAAGTAGCTGACGCCCAACCTCTCGCTCATTATTACTCTTATTCTTACTTTGCAGTAGCTTACTCATCTTTAGGACATCCTCCTGTGTGTAGTAAGCTATGCACTTCCCTTCTCCTCCATCCCTTCCAGCTCTGCCAGTTTCCTGATAGTAGCTTTCCAGACTCTTGGGGATATCGTAGTGAATCACGTAGCGGACATCTGGCTTGTCAATTCCCATCCCAAAGGCGATGGTTGCTACTATCACATCAATATCCTCACTAATAAATGAATCCTGAGCCTGATCCCGCACACAACTCTCCATCCCCGCATGGTAAGCCATTGCCTTGATACCGTTTGCACGGAGTACCTCGGCAAATAGCTCCACCTTATTTCGGCTCATGCAGTACACGATACCAGTTTTATTAGGATTGCTCTTAATAAACTTGATGATATCCTTGTCTATATTCTCGTTCTTTTGTCGCACCTCATAGTAGAGGTTGGGTCGGTTGAAAGAACTCATGAATATATTAGGCTCTACCATACATAAGCTCTTGATGATATCATCTTGTACAACTGGAGTAGCCGTAGCGGTAAGTGCGATAATAGGACGCACCATAATCTCCTCTACAATCTCCCTTATCCTCCTGTACTCAGGGCGGAAATCGTGTCCCCACTCCGAGATACAATGAGCCTCATCAACTGCGTAAAAAGAGACCTGTATCTCCCTGAGTAGCTCCACATTTTCGGGCTTTGTCAGGCTTTCAGGAGCCACATATAGCATCTTTGTCACACCCTCACGAAGGTCGTCATGCACCCTATCGAGCTGCGTCTTGGTAAGAGACGAATTCATAAAGTGCACAATACTCTCATCACTGGCATTAGCACGGAGGGCATCAACCTGGTTTTTCATCAATGCTATAAGTGGCGAGATGATTACGGCTGTACCCTCGCTCACCAATGCTGGCAACTGATAGCAAAGCGACTTGCCACCACCTGTTGGCATCAAGACGAACGTATCCTTACCATCCAATATGCTATTGATGATATCCAGTTGTTGATCCTTGAAGGTATCAAAGCCAAAGAATAGCTTCAGTACCTCAAATATTTTCTCCTTCCGTTTTGTATCCATTGATGCAGGTCTTATATTTATTTGTACCCAATAGTTGAAGCCACAGTGGCTTCAACAGCTTAAAGGTACCAAAATATATACAGATATGCTATAACGAGGCATAATTTAAGGCTAGCCAATCAAATTAAGCCTCACATCCTTGACCCTCAAGTGCTTTTCAGCAAAGGCTTTAGTCACACGTACTATCTTCTTATGAGACGAAGGAGCTTCATACATCACTTCTCGCATAATTTCCTCAAAGATAGATCGTAGACCCCTAGCTCCAGTTTTGAGTTCCAATGCCTTAGCTACAATGAGGTCGTACACCTCATCATCCACCCTTAGCTCTACATCTTCCAGCTCCATAAGTTTCTTGTACTGCTTAGCGATGGCATTATTTGGCTCAGTAAGGATAGCCCTAAGCGCTTTGCTATCAAGTGGAGTAAGATACGTGAGCACTGGTACACGCCCAATCAACTCTGGGATAAGACCAAACGAACGTAAGTCTGATGGCACTACATACTTCAAAAGACTATCCCCTTCCTCTACATTGGCATGGCGAAGCTCATTGGCATAGCCTACAGTACGTGTATTAAGGCGCTTGGCAATCTTTTTCTCCAGACCATCAAAGGCTCCACCGCAGATAAATAGGATATTCTCCGTATTGACAACTATCATCTTCTGCTCAGGATGCTTGCGCCCGCCCTGGGGTGGGACATTGACATCTGTCCCTTCTAGGAGTTTGAGCATACCCTGTTGAACACCCTCACCACCTACGTCTCTGGTGATGCTTGGGTTGTCTGCCTTACGAGCTATTTTATCTATCTCATCGATAAAGACAATACCCCTCTCGGCTGCAGCTACATCATAGTCCGCAACCTGTAGTAGTCGAGAGAGAATACTCTCAACATCCTCACCCACATAGCCCGCTTGGGTAAAGACCGTTGCATCCACAATCGTAAATGGCACATTGAGCATGTGGGCAATCGTGCGAGCGAGAAGCGTTTTACCAGTTCCAGTAGGTCCCACTACCATAATATTGCTCTTCTCTAGCTCTACATCGTCCTCCTCTTGTATCCCCTTACTCCTTTGTTGGTCTCTGTATATCAACCTCTTGTAATGATTGTATACAGCTACAGCGAGGGTCTTTTTTGCATCGTCCTGACCGATAACATACTGGTCTAAGTAGGCCACAATCTCCTTTGGCTTGGGGAGCTCAGCAATGCTTGGCAACTCAAACTTCCCCCGCTCCATATCCATGTTTTTAGCACGTTCCACAGCATTGTGCACAGTGGTAGCGCATTCATCACACAGATTTCCCACAGGTCCAGGTACGAGATAATCCACAAGACTTGCTGGTCTTCCACATATATCGCACCTTTCCTCGTGTCCCTCTCCCTCTCTTCTACTTCTCTTCGCCATTCCTCTTGTCTCCGATCAATCCCTCTCTGTATCCCTTACAAGTACCTTGTCTACCGCACCGTAAGCAACAGCTTCATCCGCAGTCATCCAGTAATCACGGTCACTATCTCTTTCTATCTCCTCAAGGCTCTTGCCCGTATGCTTACTGAGAATATCGTAGAGCTCTTTTTTTACCTTGATAATCTCCTTTACTGTAATTTCCATATCGGAGGCTTGCCCCTGAGCACCGCCCAATGGTTGGTGAATCATTACACGTGAGTGAGGAAGGGCATAGCGCTTGCCTTGGGCTCCTGCCACAAGGAGTACTGCGCCCATACTAGCAGCCATACCAGTACAGATAGTACTAACATCACAACTAATATACTGCATTGTGTCATAAATACCATACCCGGCATAAACAGAACCACCAGGACTATTAATATAAAGAGAAATATCCTTGCCTGGATCACTAGTCTCTAAGAAAAGGAGCTGTGCCTGTACCACATTGGCCACATAATCATTGATGCCTGAGCCCAGAAAGATAATCCTATCCATCATAAGGCGGCTGAATACGTCCATTTGGGCCACATTAAGCTGGCGCTCCTCTATAATCGTTGGAGAGATATATCCCTCTGCACTTGAATTAATCATCTTGGTGTAGTCGCTAACTACTCCAGAACTAATCCCGAGGTGTTTATGAGCATATAACTCAAACTCCCTCCCTATCATCTTGTCATTCATCATATATATATATATATCTGTAAACAGTATTCTACATTGAGCTACCGCAAAACCGTAGCGAATATACCCATTATTCCCCCAAAGAGCATACAAATATACCACGATAATTCAATTTACCACATCCCCTAGCGCCCACTGATATTTCTTGGTGGGTACCTTTATGTACTAAGGCTCGTCTTCCCTCTTTTTTTTCTGTAGTCAGCTACCCCTCGCCTTCAGGAATAGTGAGATGTAACTTATTCTATTGCTATTAGTTACAGTAAATAGCACTAGGAGGA
>NZ_JADRGN010000045.1:0-14926 GCF_018206105.1 Porphyromonas levii | reverse complement strand
CCTCGACCTTTTTCGTTGGAAACCATGAGACAAAAAAAGAAGCCCTACTCAATTGACTTGAATAGGGCTACTCTTTTCTGTAATCCGATTACTTAGAATAGTCGTAGAAACCACGACCGGTCTTACGACCTAGTTGGTTCGCACGAACCATCTTGCGCAGGAGGGTATGTGGGCGGTACTTTGGATCGCCATACTCATTGAAGAGCACCTCCATGATTGCGAGACATACATCGAGCCCAATGAAGTCGCCCAATTGTAGTGGTCCCATAGGATGATTGGCTCCTAGCTTCATAGCAGTATCAATCTCCTCGACTGTAGCAATACCATCGGCATAAGCTCCTACAGCCTCGTTAATCATAGGGATAAGAATCCTATTAACCACAAAGCCTGGTGCTTCATTTACCTTCACAGCTACCTTATCGAGGTTTTGGCAAAGCTCCATTACTACATTGAGGGTCTCCTCGCTAGTTACCTGACCAGTGATTACCTCCACGAGCTTCATTACTGGTACTGGATTGAAGAAGTGCATACCAATAACCTTCTCTGGGCGCTTTGTAGCAGAAGCGAGCTCTGTAATAGAGAGTGAAGAGGTATTGGTAGCGATAATTGCTTCTGGCTTGAGGATAGAGCAAAGGTGAGCTAGGGTCTCTTTCTTCACCTCCATCTCCTCGCTTATCGCTTCGATAACAAGGTCTGCATCCTTGATATCCTCAAAGTCTGTGGTGATAGTAATCTGATTCAGAATATTCTGCATCTGATCGGCTGTCATCTTTTCTTTCTCTACTAGTCGATTTAGTCCCTTAGACATACGACCCATAGCGCGCTCTAGCGACTCAGTAGAGCGACCTTTCATCGTCACAGGAAGCCCTTTCTGAGCCATAGTCTGTACGATGCCAGCACCCATAGTGCCATTTCCTAATACTACTATCTTCATAACATGTGTGTGTTTATGAGCCCAAGAGGCTCAAAAGTTTGGTTTCCTTTTCTCTAAAAATGCCGCCATGCCTTCCTTTTGCTCGGAAGAGGCGAAAGCATTACTGAAAAGATAATTCTCAATAGCGATACCAGTGTCGATATCTGCTTGTAGCCCACGCTGGATGGCTTTCTTGGAAAGAGCAACAGCATGTGGCGACTTGGTAGAGATTTCCTCGGCAATAGACATAACGGTGGGCATCAATTGCTCTGCCTCAACAACCTGATTGACCAAGCCTATTCTTAGAGCTTCATCTGCCTTGATAGTTCGTGCGGTAAAGATGAGCTCGGAAGCGATACCAGCCCCTACCAGCCGAGGAAGGCGCTGTGTGCCACTAAATCCTGGAGGGATACCTAGCCCTACCTCAGGCTGTCCGAACTTCGCTTTGTCGGAAGCAATACGAATATCACAAGCCATGGCTAGCTCGCATCCTCCCCCTAGGGCAAAACCATTGACGGCAGCAATTACAGGGATATCAAGAAGCTCGAGCTTGCGAAATACCTTGGCACCCTGTGCGCCAAATGCTAGTGCCTGCTCTGCCGAGAAACTTGCCATCTCGCTGATATCTGCACCCGCAACAAAACTACGACCCTCTCCTGTGACGACTAATACTTTAGCATCGGGAAGATGATCAATAGCTTGCTCTAGCTCTGTAAGTACCTGAGTAGAGAGGGCATTGAGAGCTTCAGGACGATTGATGGTGAGGGTGCAAATAGCACCACTCACCTCAACCTTAATAGTCTTGAAGTCCGCCATATCAACGCTCCTTATCCTGAAGAGCTTGAATCTTCTGAGTAAGGACTGGCACAATCTTGTGTAGGTCACCGACAATTCCGAGGTCAGCTACCTGGAAGATAGGAGCATACTTATCCTTATTGATAGCAAGGATATACTCGCTCTCCTCCATACCTGCAAGGTGCTGAATAGCTCCTGAGATACCAAGTGCGAGGTATAGATCAGGGCGAACGGTCTTACCTGTCTGACCTACCTGACGCTCGTGACCGATAATACCGGCATCAACCATTGCTCTTGATGAAGATACCTCGGCATTGAGGGTCTCTGCAAGCTCTTGGAGCTTACTGAAGCCATTGCCAGTACCTACACCACGACCACCAGATACTAGGACGTTTGCCTCTGTGATATCTACAAGGGTCTTAGCCTCAGTCTCTTTTCTTACGAGCTTTACTCTGCGGCACTTCTCTACGTCGAATGGAACAGAAACCTGCTCTACAACACCCGTACGAGTATTATCGCTTGGCTTACGACGCATTACTCCTGGGCGTACTGTAGACATCTGTGGACGATTATTCTTACAGATGATAGTAGCCATTAGGTTACCACCGAATGCAGGACGAGTCATGAGTAGATTACGCTCCTCATTGATCTCAAGACCAGTACAATCGGCTGTAAGACCTGTCTGAAGCCTTGATGATAGTCTTGGACCTAGGTCACGACCAATAGTAGTAGCACCGATAAGCACGATTTCTGGCTTGTAGGTATTTACTACATGAAAGATAGCCTCAGTATATGGCTCAGTGATATAATCCTTGAGTAGCTCATGATCCACTACCAATACTCTATCAGCTCCAGCATGGATAAGCTGATCAGCTAGCTGTCCTACTCCTTGACCCAGCAAGATAGCTGTAACTTGCTCTGAGATAGAGTCTGCAAGCTCGCGAGCCTTTCCGATGAGCTCAAAAGCGACGTTTTGAATTACGCCATTGCGCTGCTCAGCAAATACTAGTATTCCTTTATATTGTTCCATAGTGTCTCTTAGATGATGAATTTCTCCTGTAGTTTCTCTAGAATCAAGTCGGCAGCCTCTTCTGGCGTCATATCTTCATAGAGTGTACCCATTGCCTTAGCACCCTTGGTGAAGGACTTGCTCACGTTGGTAGGTGAACCCTTGAGACCCAAACGAGCCTCGTCTACAGGGAACGAACCGAAGTTGAGCTCTACGATCTCCTTATCAAAGGCGGTCATAATGTCTGATACATTCATGTAGCGTGGTTGGTATGCAGAAGCCAAGAAGGTAAGCATACATGGAAGCTCTACCTCTAGCACCTCGTGACCATCCTCTACATTCTTAGTAACGGTAAGCTTCTTATCTCCATCAAACTCTACGTTCTCTACGTAGGTAATCTGTGGGAGGTCGAGCTGCTCAGCCATCTGAGGACCTACCTGTGCGGTATCACCATCGATTGCCTGGCGACCAGCCAAGATAATATCGTAATGCTCAAGAGACTTGATAGCCTGTGAGATAGTGTAGCTAGTAGCTAGGGTATCTGCACCTCCGAACTTACGGTCGGTAATTAAGAAACCCTTGTCGCAACCCATTGCGAATGCCTCATAAACAATAGCTTTTGCCTGAGGTGGTCCCATGGTAATAACGTGAACCTCCGCGCCAAACTTATCCTTAAGGAGAAGAGCTTGCTCTAGAGCGCCCTTGTCGTCTGGGTTCATAATGCTTGGGACTCCTGTACGGATTAGGGTGCCCTTTACTGGATCAAGCTTAATCTCAGTGGTATCTGGTACTTGCTTTATGCAAACAATAATCTTCATATCAGAATAGTCTTATATCAATTTACTTCAATAGATTAGCAGCAATAACCATACGCTGTACCTCGCTGGTACCCTCGTAGATTTCTGTAATCTTGGCATCACGCATCATACGCTCTACTGGATACTCACGTGTATAACCGTAACCACCGTGGAACTGTACAGCCTTAGTAGTCATATCCATTGCTGTCTCTGCACAGAAGAGCTTAGCCCTAGCTGCAGGAACTGAATATGGTAGACCATTGTCTTTGCACCATGCAGCCTTGCGAACAAGAAGAGATGCGCACTCGATACGTGCCTCTAGATCTGCAAGCTGGAATTGAGTATTCTGGAACTTAGAGAGGCTCTTACCAAATTGCTTGCGCTCCTTGGTATACTTAACTGTCTCATCCATAGCACCGCGTGCAATACCCAATGCCTGAGAAGCGATACCGATTCGGCCTCCATCGAGTGTCTTCATAGCTACCTTGAAGCCCTCACCAATCTTACCTAGAAGGTTCTCTTTTGGTACGATACAGTTCTCCATAACAAGCTCACAAGTAGCAGAACCACGGATACCCATCTTGAGCTCCTTCTTACCGACAGAGAAGCCTGGGTAGTTCTTCTCTACAATGAATGCTGAAATACCCTTATTGCCAAGGCTCTTATCAGTCATGGCAAAGATGATATAAACGTGTGCGTACTCTGCATTGGTGATAAAGATCTTATTGCCATTGAGTACGTAGTGATCCTCTTCCTCTACAGCAAAGGTCTGCTGACCCGCAGCATCAGTACCAGCGTTTGGCTCTGTAAGACCAAAAGCACCAATCCACTCTCCGCTAGCTAGCCTAGGGAGATACTTCTGCTTCTGCTCTTCTGTACCAAATTGCTTAATAGGATCACAGCAAAGTGAAGAGTGAGCCGATACCACTACACCTGTAGTAGCACAAACACGACTTAACTCCTCTACTGCCATAGTGTAGATTTGGTTGGTAGCACCAGCGCCACCATACTCTTTTGGGATTGCGATACCCATAAGACCAAGCTTGCTCATCTTCTCAACTGTCTCAATTGGGAAGCGCTCTTGCTCATCAATCTCAGCCGCTAGGGGCTTTACCTCTTTCTCAGCAAACTCTCGAATCATCTGCAAGAAGAGTTCTTCTTGAGGTGTGTAATTAAAATTCATAATTCGTATATAATGTGAATAATCCTACTTGACTAACGAAGTCTTTACTGCCTCATTGGTTGGATATTCTCGGCAAAATGAAGCTCTGCTTCGGTAGCTGCCTGAACTTCTTCGCGAGTAACACCGTCGTATAGCTCTGTAACCCATAGACCTTCACCCTTACGGACTTCGATGACACACATTTCGGTGATAATCATGTCTACTTGTCCTTTAGCTGTAAGAGGGAGATGGCACTTCTTAAGTATCTTAGGGCTACCCTTAGCGGTGTGCTCCATAGCTAAGATTACCTTCTTGGTACCGACGAGCAAGTCCATAGCACCACCCATACCAGGTGCGCGCTTTCCTGGAATAATCCAATTGGCTAGGTCTCCTTCTTCATCTACCTCGAGGGCTCCCAAGACGCTGACATCAACGTGCCCACCGCGAATAATACCAAATGATGTAGCACTATCGAAAGTAGCTGCACCAGGAACGGTGGTAATAGCACCACCTCCAGCATTAATCCAGTCTGGATCTACTTGACCTTCCTCTGGCTCCGAACCGATACCTATCATGCCATTCTCACTTTGTAGCATGACATGCACATCTTCTGCAAGATAATTGGGCACCATAGTAGGAAGACCAATACCGAGGTTCACCACATTACCATCCTTTAGCTCCAAAGCTACTCTCTTGGCAATCACCTCTCTGATTTGTTGTTTGTCTAATGCCATAACATTAAGTCTTTAGTATATGTGTTTCACTATATTATTCTTTGAATTCAGATCTACGAACCATTTCTTGAGCGATGAATGAGGCAACGTCATCGGCATAGGTATTAGCGCCAAAGCCAGCATCATAACCAAGCTCCTTTGCTAGCTCATGGGTAATACGAGGACCACCACAGCACACAATCATACGCTCACGTAGCCCTTCCGCCTCGACAATCTCGATAAGTTCTGTTAGATTCTTAATATGTACATCCTTCTGAGTCACTGTTTGAGATACCAAGATAGCATCAGCATTGAACTCGATAGCTTTTGCTATAAACTCCTCATTAGGAACTTGGCTACCAAGGTTGCGTGCCTCAATCATATCGTACCTCTCAAGCCCATAATGACCTGCGAAGCCCTTCATATTCATAATAGCATCGATACCTACGGTATGTGCGTCAGTACCAGTACTAGCGCCTAATACCTTTATGGTTTTACCGAGATGAGTACGGATGAAATCATCTGTTTCCTCCATAGACATTGTGGTAGACTCCACTTTAGGCACATAGATATTGCTATAGTCTACAGTGTGTGTACAACTACCATAGCAATTAAAGAAAGTAAAGCCCTCTGCGAGCTCTTTTGAGAAGACAACCATGGGATTCTGTAGTCCCATCTCTTTTAGTAATAACTTTGCAGCCTCCTCTGCTTCGGCACCTTTTGGAACTGGTAGGGTAAAGCTTAGCTGTACCTTACCGTCATTCATGGTATCGCCGTATGGTTTTATCTTAGTTAGGTCTAATGTCCTATCAAAGCTTTTGTCTTCTGTTGAATAAAGTCCTCCGCTCATAGCTTGCCCTCAATCTTAAAGTTCTTCATTAGTTCCAATACAGGGTTGTAATAGCGATCCCCTTTCCTTTTCACGCCATCGAGTCCCTTACCCCCATCCTGTGGGCGCTTGATATCAGCAAAAATACCCTTTGATAGTGCAATAAATAATCCCTCATCTTTGATACTCTCGAGCAGATCCAAGGCTTTGTCTAGTACTTTCTGGGCACGGCTCTGCACTATACCACCTTCCTTAAACTCTACCTCATCGCCAATAGACTTCATATTATTGAAGATATACCTAGCATTCTCAATAGAGAGATAACGGTCGCTCATAAATGGTGTGTGGATAGCCTCCGTTGGCATACCAAGTAGCTGAAGCCCTTGGTGTGTCCAGATACCTATCATATTGAAAAGTGCATCTTGGATATGACCTCTAAAGATATTACCAGTCATGAACTTTGTAGGCGGCATATACTTCAATGGAGCATTAGGGAATATCTCGCGAGTCATCTGAGCCTGAGATAATTCGTATAAGAAGCCATTCTCAACCTCTGGATCCATCTCGAAAGCGTGACCAAGTCCCATCTGATTCTCTGGGATACCCGCTTTCAGTGCAAACTGCTCATTGATAAGGTCAGAAGCCAATACTGTATGAGCTTCTTCCAATGCATCGGCAGTTGTAAGATAGTTGTCCTCTCCTGTATTGATGATAACACCTGCAAAACCATTGATTACACGACTTGTATATTGGTCTACAATAGTGCGCTTCATATTGATATCTCTAAAGAGGATACCATAAAGTGCATCGTTAAGCATCACATCAAGACCTTCAAAAGCACCCATAACGGCAATCTCAGGCATACATAAACCAGAGCAATAGTTACAGAGGCGGATATACCTACCCACTTCTGCCCCTACTTCATCAAGCGCTTTACGCATGATACGGAAGTTCTCTTGGGTTGCAAATGTACCTCCAAAACCCTCGGTCGTTGCACCATAAGGCACGTAGTCAAGAAGGCTCTGTCCCGTAGTACGAATAACCGCAATAATATCTGCACCTTGCCGAGCAGCGGCCTGAGCTTGTACTACATCCTCATAAATATTACCAGTAGCAACAATCACGTATAAGTAAGGTTGAGGTCCCTCACCTACTTCCCTGATAAACTTCTCCCTTCGTGCTCGATTAGCTGCGATTCGCTCCATACCTGCCTTAATGTATGGTGCCAATGTATCTGCTACCTTTTCTTCACTTAGAGCTGGATATTGTGTAAGTTTTATCTTTCCGTCAGAGACAGCTTCTGCAACCTCTTGGGGCGTCTTACCTGTTGCCGCCACTGCATTTGCCAAATAGAACAGCGCACCATTCACTAGTGCCTCTTCCTCTAATAGATGATTTACCACAACGTTGGGCAGTGGCACTTGGTATCCATCCACTCCGTCAATACCGACAAAACGGCATAGAGTACGTTCTACAGCCACTGTAGTATACTCATCTACAAAGGTCTGGACATCTTCGGCGATTGCCTTTGCTGCACCTCTTGCCTTTTCGACCTTCTTAAAGTCAATTCCAACTTTACTTTTCATTTTCTATTGATCTAAAACTTCTGTTGCTTAAATCTAAATATTCCTCATCTACCCCTAGGTGTCTTGCTATCCTGAAAGCCTCTCTCGGCACACTATCGCCAGTATCAGCCATAAGACTATAGTCCATAAAATGCTCCAGCTGGTTTACCTTTAGGTCATGTACCTTTCCCTGCTCAATAAAGCCTTTTATCCTCCATCTTTGACCGTTTGAAGGGATACCACTATAATGTGTAGTTATCAAAGACTTCACGCCGTATTTCTCCAATATCTTTACAAGACCGGAAACAAGTGCAAAACCCTCTTCAGGATTAGTAGTCCTAGCTGGTTCATCAATCACAGCGAGCAATTTCTTCCCTTTCTTTGCGCTCTCTATGATTTGATTTAGTCGAAGCATTTCAGCTCCAAAAGAGGAGAGACCTAGTTTCATATTCTCTCCATCTCCAATTGAGCAAGCAACTTCATCCACCACTGTAAGATGAGCTTTTGTTGCTGGTACATACATACCAAACTGCATCAAGTTCTGTGCTAGTGCCACAGAATTAAGCAGTACACTCTTTCCTCCCATATTTGCCCCAGTAATTAATGTAGGTTCGCTCACGAAGTAAATAGACACGGGCTGAAACTCCTTCCCTATCTGCTTCAAGCGATCCGCCACTTCTGGGTTGATTATATTGTCTATTGTTGTTTTTCCCTCCACACTTGGAACAGGGCGACAAGCCTTATTATCTCTTGCCCATTGTGCCTTAGCCAAAACCATGGTATCGATAGCAAGAGCTTGTAGTACCGTCTCAAGACTAGCAGCAAACGTACGAAGCTCACTAGTAAGCCTCTTGCGAACCTCTGCTTCAATCACAGAGAGCCTTCGGTTTAGTTCGCCACAATCATCCTCATCCTTAGACTGTTCTATCTCACGACGTATCTGCCCTAACTCCGGATGCCAATCATCTTCAATATAGAAACTTGGTAGTCTCTCTCTCTTGGGGTCTAGAATTGCAAGTACTCCAAATAGTGATGGTCTATCTCTCAGCTCTAGTTGATATTCAAGAGCAATAGTCCTCACCTTCTCATCTATAAGAGCGAGTTTCTTAATCTCAAAAAGATCAACATCGCTACATGTTACTCCCCTTTGCCTTAAGATATCAATAGACCCCATTATGTTCACCACTTCAGACAATTGAAGTGCCAACAAATCTACGCCCTTTCCTACATCTATGTAGTCAACAAACCGAGCAACCTGATCCAGTTCATGATTAATTTCGTCTATGTCCGTCATCCAAGCAGAGGACAACATTACCTGACGACCAATGCTTGAAGCGAAATTCATCTCTTCAAACACAAACCGCAAGCCCTTGACCTGCTCCAACGCTTCACGAAATACTTTCATCTACCTTCTTAATATCATAAACTGGCAACCCCAGTTCTTGGGAGAGCCTATCACACATCTCTTTTGAATGCATCCTAAACCCACTTGGAGATTGTGGATTAAAGGTCACTGCTAATAACTGTGCCTTATTTAAGCAAAAGAGCTGTTTACCACTATCTAGGAAGCTCCTCATAGCTCTTCCTGATACAAATAGCCTTGTAAAGTCTCTGATAATCAAACCATCAAACACTGAAGACTGACGTACTCTATCAAGCAGAGTATCGTGCACTGATCCAGAGATAAATAATAGACCTCTTCCTTCTCTCCATTTGCTATCTTCCCATAATGCAGGCAACAAAGCCGAAGCGAAGCCAGGATCAATCACTTCACCATCCTTGGTAACCACCCTTATGCCATTATCCGCTTGTTCCAAGCGTGCTGCTAACATCCGATTGGGCAGTTCAGGAAGCCTAATCTGCGCTACCAGATGTTTCGTCTGCTGAATCAGATGGTCTGGTTGGGCCGAAAGTGCGGCACCTGTTGCCAAAACCAGTCCCTCCGCTACGACAGGAGATGCCAATGACTTTCTTGATAAAGCACCATCAATAATCGCCAAGTCTGCCCCTATATTAGTCATCTCATCTACAACCTTTCTGAGACCTTGAGTTGTAGGAGGTCCTGCAATAAGTACCTTTCCCCTACCCTTCACTCTCGCATAAATGAGTCTTCCAGTAGAAGTCGTGTACCGTCTCTCTACTCCTAGGACTTCAGCCGACAACTCTTTTTGCCGATAGTAACTCTCTGCTGTCACAAAAAGGCTTCCTGTCCTGAGTGTAATCTCAGGTTTTTCTGTCTGAGTAACCTGATCCCTTCTCTCTCCTTCTAGTCCTATAGAGGTGAGACCAATAGTTCTCTCAGGAGCGACAGAAGCCAGGCGCTTGAGAATATAGTTGAGTGTTTCGGTCTTACCTGTATTCTTAGCCGTTCCTACGATTGATAGGCTCTTTAGACCAAGTACTTTATCAATAAAAGGCATAGACGACAGAAAATACAAGTAAGACCAAAATCACCAATTACTTGTCAAGTCCCTTCACCCTCTTAGTGCGCTCTTTACGAGCCAACTCAGTAGGCGAAAGTGAAAGCTTGTCTCCAGCAAGCAAGGATGCTACACCATCACGACCCTTAGAGCAGTCCTCACAGTTACAAGTACCCTCTTCATAATCTTCTGGTTCGGTATAGGTCGTAATCACACCCTCATAATTTCGCAGCACCACACGGCGTGGTGACTGTGAAATCACATAGTTAGGCATCACTGGAATCTTACCGCCACCACCAGGAGCATCTACCACAAAGGTAGGTACACAATAGCCTGAGGTATGACCTCTGAGCGCCTCAATAATCTCAATACCCTTAGACACTGGTGTGCGGAAGTGACGGATACCCTGAGAAAGATCACATACATAAATGTAGTATGGTCTTACTCTAATCTTCACAAGCTCATGAACGAGCTTCTTCATGATATTTGGACAGTCATTAATACCGCGAAGTAGCACCGACTGATTACCTAGAGGGATACCAGCATTAGCTAGCCTTTCGCATGCCAACTTTGACTCCTCTGTAATCTCATTAGGGTGATTAAAGTGAGTATTCAGCCATACTGGGTGATACTTAGCAAGCATCTGTACCAGCTCTGGAGTAATCCTCTGTGGAAGTACCACGGGAGCACGAGAACCTATTCTCACTATCTCTACGTGAGGGATAGCTCTTAGCCTCTGGAGAATATACTCAAGGTTTTTATCACCTACCATAAGTGCATCACCACCAGAGAGGAGCACATCCCTTACCTCTGTAGCCGACTCGATATACTCAAGTGCTCTATCAATACGCTCTCTAGGTGCAGAAGCATCCTTCTGACCAGCAAAGCGTCTGCGCGTACAGTGGCGGCAGTACATTGAACACATATCAGTGATAAGGAATAGCACCCTATCTGGATACCTGTGAGTAAGACCAGGTACAGGTGAATCCTCATCCTCGCTCAGTGGGTCAATCTGATCCTCTGGGCTGATAACTAGTTCCTTGGCAGTAGGTACAGCCTGCTTTCTTACAGGGTCGTTAGGGTCATTAGGATCAATGAGACTAATATAATATGGAGTAACCGCCATGCGGAGCATCTTAAGGGTACTACGTACACCCTCTACCTCCTCATCAGTTAGCGACACATACTTCTGAAGATCCTCTACGGTCTCAATCCTATTTTTGAGCTGCCAATGCCAGTCATTCCACTCCTCATCGGTTACTTCTGGGAAATAATACGCCCTTCTACTCTTGTTCATAGTAAAAGTATCTCCTCCAGTTATGCGTAAAGCTCAGTAAAGATATCCCTTAGCTCCTTGCTCTCGCGAAGTAGCTGAAGCGTAATCTCTGCGTGACCCTTGGTATAACCATTACCCATGATCATAGTCACGTCGCTACCTACACCTTCTGCACCAAGTGCAGCCTTAGTGAAGCTAGTTGCCATAGAGAAGAAGTATACTACGCCATCATTCTTGGTACATAGGATACTGGTCATCTCTGTATCGGTGATATTTACGTTGTTAATGGTAACATCACACATCTTACCATCGGTAAGCTCTGAGATCTTCTCCATTACAGGTACTGGCTGAGTAGCATCAGCAGAGAATACGACGTCGCAGAAACCTAGCTTCTGTAGTCTCTCAGTACTCCTCTGTGAGTGAGTAACACCGATTACCTTACCAGTTACGCCAGCGCGCTTCTTTGCCTCATAGCAGCAGAGCATACCACTCTTACCACCAGCACCGATAATCAATACAGTGTCACCAGGCTTTACAAGCTTAGCTGTCTGAGCAGGTGCACCAGCTACATCAAGTGCTGAGAGTGCAAGATTCTCTGGCAAATCGGTAGGAATCTTAGCATAGATACCACTCTCGAATAGAATAGCCTTACCATCAATATCAACTTGGTCGATATCAGGACGGATATCCTTGATCTTGTCGATACGAAGTGGAGTAAGGGATAGAGATACTAGAGTAGCAATCTTATCGCCTTCCTTAAGATCAATCTTGCCCTTAAGAGCATCACCGATCTTCTCTACAGTGCCAAGAAGCATACCACCTGAACCAGTCACTGGGTTACGGTGCTTACCCTGCTTCTCTACGATACCCATCATAATCTCGGCAATCTTTGCCTTGTCGCCACCAGCCTGCTCCTCAATCTGAGTAAAGCTAGCTGAGTCAATATTTAGGGTTTGTACATCGATGAGGATCTCATTGTCGTAGATCTCATCCATGTTGTTGTCAATCTTATTAGCTGGCTGTGGAAGTACACCCTTTGGTTCGATCACCCTATGTGTACCATACCTATTTCCATGTTTCTGAGCCATAATTCCTTTCTTTATTATATGTGTATATTTATTACTTACTTCTTTGCTGGGAGGGATAGGAGCTCACGAGCCTCTGCTGGGGTTGCAATCTCCCTACCAAGTTCTTTTGCTATTCTTACTACTTTAGCGACAAGTTCACCATTTGACTTAGCTAGCACGCCCTTTGAGATATAGAGGTTGTCTTCAAAACCTACTCTCACGTGACCACCCATGGCAATAGCATGCGCAGCTAGTGGGAACTCGTTACGTCCGATACCTGTAGCAGTCCAAGTAGATCCTTCTGGCATCGCATTGACCAACCATAAGAGGTTAGTGATAGATGCAGAAGAAGCTCCTGGGACGCCAAGCACAAAATTAAATTGCATTGGTGATCCAGGAGCCTGACCTTTCTTTGCCATATTAACAGCTGCCTCGAGATGACCCATGTCGAAGCACTCGTACTCAGGTTTGATATTATTCTCCAACATACGTTTACCAAAAGCACGCATCATAGGGAGAGTATTCTCAAATACCTCGTCACCAAAGTTTACAGTACCGCAATCTAGCGTAGCCATCTCTGGCATCAGCTCAGTAGGTTGTAGACGCTCATCTGCTGTCATACCAACAGCGCCACCAGTTGATGGGATGATGATAACGTCAGGGAGTTCCTTCAGGATAGCATCAATGACTACCTTATACCTTTCTTTGCTCTGGGTAGGGGTACCATCATCCTCTCTCACGTGTACATGGAGGATAGCAGCACCAGCCTCATATGCACTCTTAGCCTCACGTACCATCTCTTCTACGGTGTATGGCACAGCTGGGTTATCGGCTTTTGTTACCTCTGCGCCACAGATGGCAGCAGTTATAATTAGTTTGTCCATTTTACTTATTCTTTCTTTGGCAGTCCTTGGGCACAACACATGTACCACTTGCACGGCATACTACGATTGGCTCTTCTAGCACATCCGCAGCAGAAGCACTAATATCAGTACGTGGTCTGATCACTTTTCGTGCCTCAAATACCATCTTACGTGATGAGTTACCAACACTTACTAGCTCTCCTTCTGCCTCGATATAATCGCCAGCAAATACTGGAGCCTTAAACTCTACATTATCGTAAGCTACAAATAGACCTTCGTCACCATCCTGAATGATAAGAAGTTCTGTAGCAACGTCACCGAAAAGCTGAAGCATTCTAGCTCCGTCTACAAGATTACCGCCATAGTGAGCATCTGCACTACTCATACGCAGACGAATCAAAGACTTTGGGTTGACCTTTTCCATAAAAAGCAATGATTAATTTATTATTATATTATAATGTATTCGTCTTACAAAGAGTTTCTCTGCCTAGTTACTCTACAATAAAGTCGACCAAGATACCAGGGGTATGGATAGCCTCAGGAGCAATATCACCCGTAGCTACCTTCTCCTCAATCTCTGCCACTACAGTATCAGCTGCCATAGCCATTAGAGGCTGGAAGTTTTGGGTCGTCCCTTTGTATACAAGATTCCCCATATCGTCACCGATACTTCCCTTGATAAATGCGAAGTCGGCTCTTAGAGGCTTCTCTAGTAGATATTCTTTACCATCCACAGTGATAATCTCTTTTCCCTTTGCTACATCTGTACCTAGACCAGTAGAGGTTAGTACACCACCTAGGCCACAACCACCAGCACGCACTTGTTCAGCCAGCGTACCTTGTGGGCAGAAGTGTATCTGTAGTTCACCACTATTCATCTGCTCTGCAGTATGGGGATTAGTACCGATATGAGATACGTAGAGCTCCTTTACTTGCTTATTAGCGATAAGGCGACCACATCCACGATCAGGATAGGAAGTATCATTGACAATTATCGTTAGGCCTTTTACACCACTCTCCTCGAGAGCGTCAATAATCCTTTCTGGAGTACCATTTGCAAGGAATCCTCCAATCATCACGCTCATACCGTCGTGAAACTTCTCTTTCAGTTGAGATAAACTTATAGTTTTACTCATAGCTTACAACAAATTTATTATAGGTACATATTTTTCTCGTAGTCCTGCGGGCAATATAGGTTGACAAAACCACACAATAAAAAGAGGTGTGTTAGAATCAATCTTTAACAGATAATCTTCATTACACCGCAATCTATACCACTTTTCCGCGGTTCAAAGTTACCATAAATATCTATGATATCCTGAGAAATTTCAATATAACAACCTATTCGTTAGTGCAAAATGCTGTATCGTAGGTGTAAAGAGTCTATAATATCTTCAAGAATGGCACCCTAGAAAGTAAAATAGAGGTACTAAGTGGACGCATAAATGAAATGGCCTTATATGCTGAATAGGCTGAAATAATGACAGTTTAGGTATCTTACAATGAAAATACTATTA
>NZ_JADRGN010000044.1:0-15108 GCF_018206105.1 Porphyromonas levii | reverse complement strand
ACACAATACGCCCGTTTTGGGAGAGTTACCTAGATCTACCCTCTCCTCTATAGATTCGTTATTGACGTTCTATAGAGGAGAGTTTTTTTCTGGCGGCTTAACCTTAGTTGAGGCTCCAATATACACGCTGGTCTCTACGCTACAATTAGGTGCCTTACCTCCATATAATCTTTTGATACTTTACTGTTCCGTGAAAGTCTCTACCGCGAGGGACTGGAGTTTATATGGCGAGGGACTAGAGTTTCTCTCGAGAGGGACTAGAGTCTCTCGCCAGAGGGACTTTCTTTGCTCAGGCGAAGACTTGATGAGAGATATAATAATCCTGATACGTAGTATAGCTACTCGTCGTTAATCCCAATATGGTTTACACATCCCCTTTTTGCTATGAATTACCTCACTGGTCTACGCTAGTGAACTAGCCTAATCATTAGGGTCGTTATTGTAGCTCTTCTCTAAAATGATTAAATTTGTGGCAATAATAATAGATATATAGATGAAAGAAGATAACAAAGAGCAGAATCCAGTCGAAATCATAGAGGAGGTAGAGGTTGCGGAGGAAAGCACTCACGAAAGGAATAGCTATGAGCTACGTGGGATGTACCGCAATTGGTTCCTCTCCTATGCTTCGTATGTGATACTGGAGCGTGCTGTACCGCATATAGAGGATGGGCTTAAGCCTGTGCAGAGGCGTATCCTCTACACGATGAGTAGAATGGATGACCGACTAATCAAGGTCGCAAATATTGTGGGGCAAACGATGTCGCTTCACCCCCATGGCGACGCTAGTATCGGCGATGCTCTAGTTCAGCTCGGGCAGAAAGATCTCCTCATCGATTGTCAAGGGAACTGGGGTAATGTGCTCACAGGCGATGGCGCAGCTGCAGCTAGGTATATAGAGGCTCGCCTAACGCCCTTTGCCAAACGAGTACTCTTTAGCGATAAGATAACAGAGTTCAAATCCTCTTACGATGCAGCGCACGAAGAGCCAGTTTCGCTTCCTGTGAAGTTTCCCCTACTCCTTGCCTTAGGAGCAGAGGGTATTGCGGTAGGACTTTCTAGCAAGATATTACCACACAATGTAGCAGAACTTCTTCAGGCATGTATTAGCCATCTGAAGGGAGAGGAGTTTGAACTCTACCCCGACTTCGCCACTGGAGGCTTGATGGATATAAGCCGATACAATGATGGGGAAAGAGGTGGGCAGATTAAAGTACGCGCTCTGATAGAGAAGAGAGACGCCCGAACACTTGCTATCACGGAGGTTCCCTTTTCGCGCACCACTAGCTCTATCATAGAGTCGATCATGCGTGCCAATGACAAGGGGAGTATAAAAATCAAGAAGATAGACGACAAGACAGCTGCCACGGCTAATATCGAGATACAGCTTCCTCCAGGCACTTCTACCGATAAGACCATTGATGCCCTCTATGCCTTTACCGATTGTGAAGTAAGCATATCGCCCAATTGCTGTGTCATCAGGGACGATAAGCCCGCCTTTCTCAATGTTTCAGAAGTCCTAAAGGACAACGTAAAGCGCACAATGGGCTACCTCGAGCACGAACTACGAATAGAGCTAGGGGAGTTACAGGAGCAGCACCTCCGAAGCTCACTTGAGGAACTATTTATTCAGCGCCGAATCTACAAGGACAAGGAGTTTGAGCAAGCAAAAGACCTCAAGGTAGCTCTCGCTCATATCCGTTCCCGACTAGCGGATGTACTGGAGGGATTGATTCGCCCTGTAACGGACGAAGACCTTAAACTACTTCTAGAGCTCCGAATGGCACGTATCCTACGATTTAATGAGGAGAAGAACCAACTCTTTATCCAAGGGCTTGAGCAACAAATGGCAGATATAGAGGAGACGCTCACGGATATGAGAGCATACACCATTAAGTGGTACCAAAAGCTCCTCAAGGAATATGGCGATCAGTACCCCCGACGCACCAAGCTACAGAGCTTCGACGAAATACAAGTAGCCAAAGTCGTACTCAAAAATGAGAAGCTCTATGTAGATCGTGAGGGTGGCTTTATTGGCACGAGCCTAAAGAAGGATGAGTATGTCTGTGATGTTGCCGATATCGATGATGTGATTGTATTCCTCGAGGATGGCAGGTATATGATTACCAAGGTAGCGGACAAGGCTTTTGTGGGCAAAAACATACTCCATGTAGCGCGCTGGGTGCGAGGCGATAAGCGTACGATATACAATGTCATCTACCGTGATGGCAAGAATGGGGCTTCGTATATCAAGCGTTTCAATGTCAATTCGATTATCCGAGACCGAGAGTACCATCTAACTCAGGAGAAACCCGACTCCAAGGTGCTCTACTTCTCTGCCAACCCTAATGGAGAGGCGGAAACGGTCAAGGTGGTGCTCCGTCCACAACAGAAGGCGTCTAAGAAGAAACTGGTATTCGAGCGTGATTTCGCTGAGATACTAATCAAAGGACGCATAGCGAAAGGTAACTTACTCACTAGGGGTAATATCTTCAAGGTTACCCTCAAGGAGCAAGGAGCGAGTACCCTTGGAGGGCGTAAAGTATGGTTTGATCGTGATGTCTTCCGCATCAATTACGACAACCGAGGGGAGTATCTTGGGGAGTTTGGTGGGGAGGATAAGGTACTCGTTATCCGGGAAAATGGAGAGTGCTATACTACCAACTTCAGTGAGACCAACCACTTCGAGCGTGATGTGAAGGTCGTGGAGCTATACGACCCCGATAAGATTTGGACCCTCGTATACTATGATAAGGAGGCAGAGTTTACCTACATTAAGCGCTTCCCTATTGAGGATAGCGATAAGCGCGAGTATATCCAAGGTGAGGAGAGCAATAGGATTATGCTCCTCTCTGATGAGGTCTATCCGATGATTAAGGTATTATTCGGAGGAAATGACGAACATCGTCTACCTATCGAAATAGACGCAGAGGAGTTTATTACGGATAAGAGTATCCGCGCTAAGGGGAAAAGGATTAGCAATTACGAAGTGGCAAGCGTAGAGGAGCTCCCTCCTGTTCGCTTCCCTGACCCCGAGGAGGAAGAAGAAGAGAGTGAGGAGGAGGAGAGCGAAGTAGATCCTAGAGAAGACACAGAGGAAACGCTGAGACTGATAGAGGAGGCTTCGGGACAAAGGATGTTGGACTTCAAGGACGAGGATGATGAATAGAAGAATCATTGCCGCAGCAATCATAACGTTACTAATTGGCTCAAGTGCACTAGCACAGGAGAAATGGTACCAAAAGCTAGGGACTTGGGTAGAGGGCGAGGGCTGGCAGATTCATGAACAGCTCCCTACTTCGCATACCAAGTACCTCTTCCTCGCAGGGAAGCGCAGTGTGATTGACGAGTACCTAAGCCCGACGGCTCACAGTGGTTGGGAGATAAAAGCGGACTTTCTCACTGACTTCAAGGCGCCCATAGAGCGTCCATGGCATCTTTACCAAGAGGTATCCGTCTGCGCCGCGGAGATGAAGAACCCCGCCAATGGAGGGCGGATGTACACCTTAGGACTAGGGTACGACTTAGGTCCTAGCTGGAGGATTCTTAGGTATAAAGGGCTTACTCTAGACCTCGCACCGCTAGTTGCCCTATCTCTGAAGAGCAATTATAAACCTGCCAACACCAATAATATTGCCAATGTTAAGGGCAGTTTGGGCATAGATGGATGGGCTAGACTACGTTACCAAATCCCTTGGCGTATCATGCCACTCTCTATTAGCTATTCAGCACAATTGCCTTTGCTACAATGTACTTTCCACCCCGACTATGGGCAGAGTTACTATGACTATGTATCGGGAGAGAATGGTGCGAAGCTAGGTTTTCATTTTGGCGCGCTGCACAATACGAGAGGCTTACGGCAAAGACTACTCATAGACATGCCTATCAATAGTGTCACCGTTACCCTTGGTGCAGAGCATACCTACCTTAACCAGAGACTCAGCCACACCATTTACCGTGAAGGAAGCTGGGGCATTGTACTCGGCTTCTCCGTAGATGTGGCTACTTTCTCGGGCAACCAGTCACTTAAGTCGTCACAAATCCATAGCACTCTATACCGATGAAAAAGATAATAATATTGCTAGTGCTACCAATGCTATTTACGCTCAGTAGCTGTATGCCCGAGACTCCTACGGCACGTGACTATAAGGTCAACTTTGAAGCACTATGGAAGATTATCGACGAACGCTACTGCTTCATCGATGAGAAGGGGGTAGACTGGAATGAGGTACACAGGCGCTACTTGGCGAAGGTAGAGTCTCGTAAATTGGACGACCTTAAGTTCTTTATGCTTATGGACTCGATGCTCAATGAGCTGAAGGATGGGCATGTCAATCTCTACTCTGATTTCGATATCTCACATTATCACGACCTCGTACCCGACCCCACTACTGGACTCAATATCTATGCACGTAACCGCCATATTTCGGGCAAACTATTTGTATCAGGAGGGATGAGGTATGGTTTGCTCTCCACTAAGGACAATGGTGTGAAGTTTGGATACATATCCTATGGGAGCTTCTCCAATAGTCTGGGGAATATGAAAGTGATTCTGACAATGCTGAAGGATGCCGATGCCATCATGATAGACGTAAGAGGCAATGGCGGTGGATCGGTAGAGAATGCCAACAATCTAGTCTCCTACTTCCTCCCCGAGAAGACGCTCGTAGGGTATTCATCCCACAAGACGGGTCCAGCGCACGATGCTTTCTCTAAACCTAAAGCGCAATATATCTCCCCCAATGAATTGATTACCTACACAGAAAAGCCTGTAATCATTCTCCAAGATAGGAGCTGCTACAGTGCTACGAATGACTTCCTATATAAGGTGGCACTCGCTAAGAATGTAACCCGAATAGGAGAGAAGTCGGGAGGTGGTACGGGGATGCCTGCCACCTCGGAGCTTCCTAATGGCTGGAGGGTGAGGTACTCTGCTGTGAAGAGCTACGATAAGGATATGAACCAACTGGAGGGAGGACTTGTTCCCGACATAGAGGCGCATAATGAGAGCTATTACGAAAACCCTAACGCTATCGATAATATCCTCATGACCGCTGTACAACACATTATTTCACTAAAGAAAAAGTAATGGCAACGAACTTATTACAGATAGAAGAAGATATAGTAAAAGCCTTGCGCACTGTCTATGATCCTGAGATACCTGTGAATATCTACGACCTTGGGCTCGTGTACGATATTGACATCAATCATGAAACAGGTCACGTGGTGGTGACTATGACGCTGACCTCGCCTAACTGCCCAGTAGTAGACTTCCTATTGACAGACGCACAGATGCGTGTTGAGGCAGTAAAGGGTGTGAAGAGCGCAGAGATCAAGCTTACCTTCGAACCTGAGTGGCACAAGGATATGATGACGGAGGAGGCTAAGCTTGAGCTAGGGCTTCTTTAACTAGGTAGATAGATGATATACTTTGCATCAGACATGCACTTCGGAGCATACTTCCACAAAGATGCTATGGCTGTGGAGCGCAAGTTTGTCCGCTGGCTACGCGCTATAGAGCACGATGCCACACATCTATTCTTAGTGGGGGATGTCTTTGATTACTGGTTCGAGTACAAGTATGTTGTACCACGTGGCTACACGCGAGTACTTGGCAAACTAGCAGAGTTGGCAGATAAAGGGGTGGAGATTCACTTCTTTACTGGCAATCATGATATTTGGGTATTTGACTATCTGCCCAAAGAGATAGGTTGCCAAGTGCATAGAGGATCAACGACTTTCGAATTACTTGGAAAGCGATTCTACATTGCCCACGGAGATGAGTTTGTCCAAAACGATAAGGGCTTCCGCTTTATCCGAGCTATCTTCCACAATCCTATCTGTCAGAAGCTATATGGAAGCTTACACCCTTGGTTTACCGTAGGCTTTGCTCACAGATGGGCTCTACATAGCCGAAAGAAAGGGATGAAAAACTATTCGGAGCAAGAGTATAAAGGGGAACAAAATGAATACCTAGTGCAGTATGCTAAACAGTATCTAAACGAACATGAGGAGGGAGAACAACCCGATTTCTTCATCTTCGGACATCGTCATATTATGCTTGACCTGATGCTCACAACCAAGAGCCGTATTGCCATTCTCGGAGATTGGATTAGCCACTTTAGCTACGCCCAATGGGATGGTACTACTTTCGCTCTAGAGACCTTTGAAGAAGAGGGAGCCTCGGATGATATAGAGTCCCAAGTGCATCTCCCTTTCGGAATCAATAGATAAGTGATAGCCTTTATGGTGAAATTGCTCCCCTGTAGTCTCTGAAAGAGAATCTACAGGGGAGCAACTTTACTCAGGACAAAGGCGGAAATACCCTACCTCCTATTTGCGGTATCACCCGCACTTAGAATTACCACAGTTCTGACAGATCAGACATCCCTCTTGGTACACTAGATCCTCTGAACCACAAGTAGGACAAGTCTGCCCACTAGCCTTCTGTCCACTCTGCACATACTTGCGAAGCGCACGCTCTACACCATTTTTCCAAGTGTTGATTGACTCATCATTAAGCTCCATACCCTGCACGAGTAGGATTACTTGGTCAATAGGCATATTATAACGAAGCACTCCACTAATTAGCTTAGCGTAGTTCCAGAACTCAGGATTGAACTTAGTGTCTAGTGCCTCTACGGTGACCTTGAGACCACGCTTATTGGAATACTGGAAGTCGTAGTGCTTAGTACCATCAGGGTCTATCGACTTAATGATAAGACCCTTATTGATACGCTTAGGAATATAAAGTCCTTCGTCCTCGTCATCGATACCAGTAAAGATTTCATAAGGACGCCCATCGACCAAGCCGATAAAGGCAATCCACTTCTCCTTATTATTTTGGAAACGTACGATATCTGCCTCCAGCTCTATTGGACGCTTAGAAGGCATCACGACCTGAGCCTCAGGAGTAGTCTCCTCGGCAAGCTTCTCCTCCTTCTTTTTCTTTTTATCCGCTGCCACGAGTACACCTGCACGGCTGCCATCACGATAGATCGTGCAACCTTTACACCCTTCTCTCCAAGCCGTGATATAAAGCTCATTGACAAGAGCTTCGTCTACACTATTGGGGAGATTGACTGTTACGCTTATTGAGTGGTCTACCCACTTCTGCATCTGTCCTTGCATACGCACCTTTGCTACCCAGTCTACATCATTAGAAGTAGCCTTGTAGTAAGGAGACTTCTCTACCAATTGCTCTATCTGCTCCTGACTATAGTCTTTGGCTGTATCATAACCATTGGCTTTCATCCAGGTCTTGAAATGGTGGTGATAGACAATGTACTCCTCCCACTGATCTCCGACCTCATCCACGAAGGTTGCCTTAGAGTTTTCAGCCTCATTGCTATTAATCTTACGTCTACGCTTGTATACAGGCATAAATACAGGCTCAATACCTGATGTAGTCTGGGTCATGATACTTGTCGATCCAGTAGGTGCAATGGTCAGACAAGCGATATTACGCCTACCGTATTTCACCATGCTGTCATATAGTTTAGGATCGGCAGCTTTGATACGCAGTATCATAGGATTGTGGGCTTCACGTTTCGCATCATAGATCTCGAATGCTCCACGCTCGCGAGCCATAGTTACAGAGCTTGCATAAGCAGCCAGAGCTAATGTCTTCTGTACCTTCACCGCATGGTTAGTAGCCTCCTCAGTGCCGTATCGGAACCCAAGTGCAGCGAGCATATCACCCTCCGCTGTAATGCCCACACCGGTACGACGCCCCATTAGAGTCTTCCTCCGTATCTTCTGCCATAGCTCAAGCTCGGTACGCTTTACATCGTCCGTCTCAGGGTCGCTCTCTATCTTCGCGATGATTTGGTCTATCTTCTCACTCTCAAGGTCTATGATATCATCCATCATCCTCTGAGCATAACCGACATGCTTTTTGAAGAGTTCGAAATTGAACTTAGCCTCTGGCGTAAATGGATGCTCCACATAACCATAGAGATTGATAGCGAGCAAGCGACAGCTATCGTATGGACAGAGCGGAATCTCACCACAAGGATTGGTTGATACTGTACGGAAGCCTAAGTCGGCGTAGCAATCAGGGAGAGACTCCTTAATAATAGTATCCCAGAATAACACCCCTGGCTCAGCACTCTTCCACGCATTATGAATAATCTTATTCCATAACTCTCTCGCCTTGATAGTGCGCTTTACCTTAGGGTCTTGCACCTCAATGGGATACTGCAAGGTATAATGTGTATCATCGACCACTGCCCTCATAAACTCATCCGTAATACGGACGGAGATATTGGCTCCAGTAATCTTGCCCTCCTCTAGTTTAGCATCGATAAAAGCCTGACTATCGGGATGCTGGATGGATACAGACAGCATAAGCGCGCCTCTGCGTCCGTCTTGAGCCACCTCGCGAGTAGAGTTGGAGTACCTATTCATAAAGGAAACCAAACCAGTAGAAGTAAGGGCAGAGTTCTTAACAGGTGAACCAGCTGGACGGATGTAAGAAAGATCCTGCCCTACGCCACCGCGGCGCTTCATTAGCTGTACCTGCTCTTCGTCCATCTTGAAGATGCCACCGTAGCTATCGGCCTGACCATCCATACCTATTACGAAGCAGTTAGAGAGGGAAGCCACCTGGTAGTTATTCCCGATACCTGTCATAGGACTACCCTGCGGCACGATATATCGGAAATGATCCATCAGGTCAAATACCTCCTGCTCGCTTAGAGGATTAGGATACTTAGCCTCGATACGAGCAATCTCTGAAGCAATACGATGATGCATATCGGCAGGAGTTTTTTCCAGTATCTCTCCTTTATCATCCTTCAATGCATACTTAGTACTCCAGACCTTTGCAGCCAATTCGTCTCCATCGAAGTACTCAAGCGTAGCTTGGTAGACTTCGTCGAAGTCATAAGTTTTCATACTCATACTAATCTATATTATTGCTATGCTCTTCACATACCATCCGAGTTTATCCGGACACGTTATCTCCCATTCTTGGCAACAAAGGTAGTCTAATTATTTGAGATGTTGACCAAAAGTAGCGACTTATATTATGCAAACAAAAGTATTCATCAAGCTATATATATCCATAAATACCTGTATTAAAGCAGGTATATAGATAATTACGCGATAACTATTACTCTTAATTATAGATAACTACTAGTATCAGAAGTTTACCGAAATGCAAAAGTCGCCACAAGGGAACTCAATCCCTTGTGGCGACTTCTTAGTTCAGTTGAGAGCTGAATTACTTATTCTTAAGCAAGTCTCTAATCTCCTCTAGTAGGACAACATCGTCTGGCTTAGCGGCTGGAGCAGGAGGAGCTTCCTCCTGCTTGCGCTTCAACTTATTCATCGCCTTAATCACAGAGAAAATAGCGAGAGCGATAAGTAGGAAATCAATGACACTCTGGATAAACATACCATAGTTAAGAGCGACCTCACCTACCATCTCCCCTGCCTCATCGAGGGTGCCTGGCTGTAGAACCCACTTCATATCCTTGAAGTCCACACCACCAAGTAGTAGACCGAGTGGCGGCATCAATACATCATTGACAAACGAGGTGACGATTTTGCCAAAGGCACCACCTACAACAATACCCACGGCCATATCTACAACGTTACCGCGGTTTACAAACTCCTTAAACTCTTTTACAAATGACATAACTTAATTCTCTTTACATGTATTAATTATTCTATCTATAGTCTCTTTACATTGGATGCATATTGGTTGTATGCTGATTCAAATATGCTTTGTACTCAGGACTACTAGCCCCTCGCCCCATCTTCACTTCTCTCTTCAAGACTACGTTAAGCGTTAGCACGCCAATAGTACCCGACACTAAAGTACCAATAATAATACCTAGCTTTGCCATATTAAGGTACTCAGCACCAACATCCTTTACTCCAAGAAAGGCTAGCGTAGCGATAAAGAGGGAGACCGTAAAGCCTATTCCACCAAACATCGATACCCCAAGCACATTACTATAAGTCATCCCAGGGGTCATCTTCACTACCTTAAGCTTGGTGAATAAGTAGGTAAAACCGAAGATACCTAGCACCTTTCCCACAAATAGAGCCGCTGCAATAGCAATAGCCACCACGATAAGCTGAGAGTCACCCATCCCAGTAAAATCAATCCCCGCATTGGAGAAAGCGAATAGTGGCAATACGAAGTAATTGACCCACGGGCTCACTTCATGCTCCATACTCTGTACTGGAGATATCGTACGCTGGATGCGGCTCTGTGCCCTACGGAGATCAGCGAGATAGTCCTCGTCAAGAAAAACTGGTTGAACGTACCCTGGCTCCTTTGCCGTAGCTATTCGGTAGTCAATCTTGCGCATATCTGGCTCCAGTCCATCAGGGCGAAGCGTAGGCTTATGCGGTATAGTTAGCGCCATCAATACGCCTGCTATCGTAGAGTGAATGCCTGATTGCATGAATAGCGTCCACACAATAAATAGCAATATATAATAGACCCCAGCTTTGGCGACGCCCTTCTTTGAGAAATAAAGTGATAGAGCAATCACCAAGAGCCCAATAATCAGTGGTGTCCACTGAATACCTGTGGAGTAAAAGATAGCTATCACGAGGATACCACCTATATCGTCCACTACAGCTAGCGCCATCAAGAATAGCTTTAGGGTAACGGGCACACGCTTTCCCAGCAGACCTAGCACCGCTAGTGCAAAGGCAATATCCGTAGCCATTGGTATGGCCATCCCTCTTAGGGCAATCGGATCTTGATTCTCCACCATTAGGAAGATGAGCACCGGCATAATCATACCGCCGACAGCGGCAATCACCGGAAGCATTGCCTTACGGAAAGAACTCAGCGAGCCATCCACCATCTCACGCTTAATCTCCAGACCTACACTAAAGAAGAAGAGTACCATCAAAGCATCATTGACAAACTCTGCTAGAGTCATTGCCCTCCCATGGTGTTGGAAAAACTTGTGGCCTCCTATCTCCAAGTTCACAGGAGCATCGAGAATTGTCGAGTATATACCACGAAGGTCAGTATTGGCAAAGACAATCGCCATGATGGCAGCGATGAACATAAAGACAGAGGGGTTAATCCCACTCACCCATCTTACGAAGTCTTTTAAGGGATTTCTACCTCCCTCAATCCTTGGATCTAATGTCACCATACTATAAGATTATCGGCAATAAATAATATATTATGTGTATTCTACTTCCTACTTACGTTTACCTTGGTGGTCGGTGGTAGCTCACGATTACGCTTTTCCACGGCTGCCACTAAGTTTTCCGCTATATTCCTAAAGGCAATACCCATCATAGTATCATCAGTCAGAGCCACAGGCCTTCCCTCATCAGCTCCCTCTCTCACGCTCTGTACTAGGGGAACCTGACCGAGTAGTGCCACGCCACTCTCCTCGGCCAGTTGTTTACCTCCATCCTTTCCGAAAATATAGTAACGGTTATTAGGCAACTCTGCTGGAGTAAACCATGCCATATTCTCTACAATACCGAGTACAGGCACATTTATCTTCTCGTCCTTAAACATATTGAGACCCTTCCTCGCATCATCCGTAGCCACATGCTGAGGTGTAGTTACCACTACTGCTCCTGTAAGGCCAAGCGTCTGAATGAGAGAAAGGTGAATATCCGATGTGCCAGGAGGAAGATCCACAAGCAGGAAGTCTAGCTCACCCCAATTTCCCTCACGTATCAATTGCCCCATAGCGTTACTAGCCATGGTACCGCGCCAGACAATGGCGTCCTCTTTATTTACAAAAAATCCAATAGAGAGGAGCTTAACCCCATGATTCATCGGTGTCTCTATCAATTCTTTTCCATCTACCTCCACCATCGTAGGGCGACTACCCTCTAGTCCAAGCATCCTCGGCATTGATGGTCCATAGATATCGGCATCCAGCAGACCTACCTTATATCCCGCTGCAGCGAGTGCCACAGCAAGGTTGGCCGTCACGGTAGACTTTCCTACACCGCCCTTACCTGAGTGAATAGCCACAATATTCTTTACTCCCGGGAGCAGCACATCACCTACTGGCGCCTTAGGTAGTTCAGGGAACACAGGAGTGATATTACCCTGAATCTCCATATCTTCAGCCACCATATTCATCAATACTGCCTCAACTGTCTTGATTATCGACTTGTGAAATGGATCCTTAGCCTTCTTAAATTTAATAGAGAAAGACACCTTTCGCCCCTCTATTACTATATCATTTTGCACCATACCACTGGCTACGATATTCTCCTCCTCGCCAGGATACTTAATCGTCTTTAGTGCATCTAAAATTGCTTGTTCAGTAATTTGCTTCATCACTTAGTACTTTCTAGCTCACTTCGTTTGCTCCGTGCATAGCTTCTATAGCTATCCATCTCTATCTCCACATCAGGCTCCACGGGGTTGTCTCGTAGCGCATCAAGTGCTATCCTCAGGTACTTGATATCAATTCCTCTAGCCCTCCACTGACTCTCATAATAAGTCTCAATAGTCCTAAGGTCTGAGTCCTCATGAGCTTCATTATGGAGGTTTGTATATTCCTCTAGTATCGAAAGCCCATTGACCTCTGCCACCAGTTTGGTATAGGTGTAGAGGAAGGTACTATCGGTCTTAAGGTTAAGAATCATTGGCGTCTTGAGCACCTCTTTATACATCGTAAGGAAGTTTGTAGCCGTTAGGCGCTTCCTACGCTTTTTCATCTGAGGATCGGCAAAAGTAATCCATAGCTCCGAGAGCTCTCCCTCTGCGAAGAAATGCGATAAGAGCTCTATCTCCGTTCGGAGGAAACGGACATTACTCAACCCCTCACTATGTGCTTCAGTTGCGCCACTCCACATGCGGTTGCCTTTGATATCTATACCTATGTAGTTGTTTTCAGGATGTCTCCGTCCAAGCTCCACAGTATACTCACCACGACCACAACCCAGTTCTACTATGATTGGATGATCATTGCCAAAGACCTCCTTACCCCACGCCCCTTTATACGGGAATGCGTAGCCAATCTCTGCCATCACCTTGAAAGGATACTGCAGAACATTGGCTAGAGCCTCCATCTCGGTAAACTTAGTCAGCTTATTTTTACTCATCAATAGTTGTTATCTCTCTTTTCCCTCTCTCCGCAAATATACTAATAACTTTCTCCATTTGAGTATCATTTTATCCGAAATACACAATTACGAGCAGGGAAATAGTGCAATTCTTTTCACATAATGAAGAGTGGCTACGGTGGCACTATAGGTCATCGCAACCACTCTTTCAATACTTGAGACCCCGATGTAGTTATCGCAGGTCTATAGCCCTTATCGCTGATTAAGCCTCCTTAGCACGGCGTACATAGCTAGCCGTACGGGTATCAATCACGATAGTCTCACCATTCTCAATGAATAGAGGCACCTTTACCTCTGCGCCTGTCTCCACGGTAGCAGGCTTCGTAGCATTACCACTAGCGGTATCACCCTTTACGCCTGGCTCGGTATAAGTGATTTGAAGCGTTACGTGGCTTGGGAGCTCACATGTAAGAACCTCCTCCTTATCGGCACGTACCATAGCCTCAGCCATATCACCTTCTCTTAGGAACTGTACACCCTCGATGCGCTCCTCAGGGATATGAATTTGCTCGTAAGTCTCAGCGTGCATAAATACTAGACCCATATCGTCTTTGTAAAGATACTGATATGGACGGCGCTCTATACGAAGTTCGTCCACCTTCACACCGGAGTTCCAAGTCTTCTCAAGGATACGTCCATTAGAAAGGTTGCGGAGCTTAGTACGCACAAATGCTGGACCCTTGCCAGGCTTTACGTGTAGAAATTCTACAATTACAAATGGAGTACCATCGATCTCAAGGCACATACCATTGCGGAAGTCTGCTGTAGTAGCCATAAATATAGTATATCTGTATGTATAAAGTTGTATTACTTACTTCACTTATTACTCTCCCCCAAACTCCATGAGATACGCTTTGATAAAAGGGCTTATCTTACCATCCATCACCCCATCCACATCGGAAGTCTGGTAATTAGTTCGGTGGTCTTTCACCCTCCTATCGTCGAAGACATAGCTTCGAATCTGAGAGCCCCATTCTATCTTTTTCTTAGCCCCCTCAATAGCCGCCTTAGCTTTATTGCGGCGCTGTATCTCCTTATCGTAGAGCTGAGAGCGGAGTAATCGCTTGGCATTTTCACGATTATCTAGCTGACTACGGGTCTCCGTATTTTCTATGATAATCTCTTCGGTCTCACCCGTATCTAGATCCGTAAACATATAGCGAAGGCGTACACCCGTCTCCACCTTATTCACGTTCTGACCACCAGCTCCACCCGAACGGAAGGTTTCCCAGGTCATCAGTGCAGGATTAATTTCGATCTCTATCGTATCATCCACCAGTGGCACTACGAATACCGAAGCGAAAGAGGTCATACGCTTGCCCTGTGCATTGTAAGGAGAGACGCGGACTAAACGGTGCACTCCATTCTCACTCTTTAGGAAACCATATGCTAGGTCACCCTCCACCTGTAGCGTCACGGTCTTGATACCAGCATCATCACCGTCCTGCCAGTTGGTTACGGTTACCTTGAAGCCCTGATCCTCGCACCAGCGGTGGTACATACGCACCAACATAGAAGCCCAGTCCTGAGCCTCAGTACCACCAGCACCAGCATTGATTTTGAGCACGGCTCCCATCTTATCCTCCTCATTACGGAGCATATTACGGAGTTCTATATCCTCAAGCGTCTCTATCGTCTTAGCGTATAGCGCATCTATTTCCTCCTCTGTAACTAAATCTTCTTTGATATATTCAAAAGCAAGCTCCAGCTCATTCGCGAGAGAGTCAATTCCATTATAATCATCGATCCAATGCTTGAGCCCTTTTACTACCTTCATTTGAGCTTGCGCCTTGGCAGAATCATCCCAAAAATGTGGATCCTGAGTACGAAGTTCCTCCTCCTTGAGCTGTATCAGTTTGGCATCTATATCGAGGTACCCCTTAAGGGCATCTCTACGTTCCAATACGCCTTGTAATTGGTCTGAAGTTATCATTACCGATTAATGACTAATTATTTATGAGTGGCAAAGATAGCTATTTTTGGCGAGAACTCACAGGGAGAATAGTCTAAACGCAGGGCAATCGCATTTGA
>NZ_JADRGN010000043.1:0-16556 GCF_018206105.1 Porphyromonas levii | reverse complement strand
CACATATAATAATATGAAAGCATTTCAAGATTACTATTCTGAAGAGTTTAGCCACTGCTATGGTTGTGGCTCAGCCAATGAGCATGGGCTCAAGATAAAAAGCTATTGGTATAATGATGATTCTACAAGTGATACCACTATTGCTCACTTCTTGCCACAAGAGCATTTTACTGGAGGTTTTCCTAAGAACGTCTATGGAGGGCTGATTGCTGCTATCCTCGACTGTCATGGCAATGGTACTGCAGCGGCTGCAGGCTATAGGCATTTTGGGCGGGCTATGGATACACTGCCTAATCTTCGCTATGTAACTGCCAATCTCAATATCAATTTTCTCTCGCCTACACCGATGGGACAATTGCTCGAGCTAAGGGCTGTTATCAAGGAGGTCACCGACCGAAAAGTGGTGATGGAGCTTGAGCTATGGGCGGCAGACAAACTGAGAGTAAGCGGTAGTATGGTCTCTGTTCTCCTCAATCAAGGAAAGTAGTGACAGAAGAGTCTTATTAAACGACGATGGGTGTGCCTCTTGCCATCACTCGGGAACGTAGATAATCTCGCCGTTCTCTAGCTCGTAAGCAACACCCACTTTGCGCCCTTTCTTCTGTTCTGAGGTATGTGGTTCTTCGCTTGGGGTGTATTTTTTTATGGTCTTACCCTCCTTGGTGATGATGATCATGTCCTCTTCTCCTGGGTTTTTGACCATGGTAAAGTCGTCGTCAGTAAAGACCTCGCTCATATTGAGGTGTAATACCATCGCCACCATGAGGGCTACGGCAAATACCATTGCTACATCGAACAGATTGGCAATCACGCTTAGCGGGTCGTCGTTTCCCGTCCCAAAAGCGTGTTTCCTCTTATTGCGCCTATTTCTTTTTGTCTCTCTCATTGCTTTGCTTGCTGGTCTAAGATTGAGGCAACATATTCTAGCCGATTGAGGTCATTGGCATACCACCGTTGCTTGAGTGACGTGGTCAAAATGCCCACCAGCGCAATAACGATACCGACTACCGTAGTGGCAAAAACGATTTGCATATTATACGCCATGCCTGTGATGTCGCCTTGTGATAGTCCGACGAGTGCAGGGCTCATGGCGATAAGCGTACCCATGAGTCCCAGCATTGGACCTACCTTGCTCATGAGTCGGGGGAAGAGGAGTTCACGCTCCACTCTATTTTCAAAGCTATTGAGGAGATAGTCTGAATAGTCGGGAGATGGGGATGCCGAAAGGAGCTCTCTGAGGTAGTTCGTGAATAGGGTATTGTCTTTCTGAGGGAGCAGACCGAAGAGTGCCCCAGTCGTTTCTAGTGATAGCTCCTTTATAGGCTGAGAGAAAATCCTATCGTACTTCCGTTTGGTTCGGAACTGACTATAGAGCTCCCCTAGCATAATGATGGATCGAATGAAGAGGAGTAGCAGGAGGATTATGTCCGGTACGAGTAGACTATTTGCCACCCAGAAGAGCGCTTTGGATATGAATTCCATTTTGTAGTTTGCTTATATATTTACTTTCTTATTCTGTCTATACTTACCTATGCTATAGCCTATGATGAATAGCAATGAGAAGAGGCATAACCCTATGAGTAGAGCACGGATATCGGGGTGCTCAAGGCGCTGTGGCAAATAAACCGTTTCGGCAGATGCTGTGGCGATGAAGCCAGTTATACAGACGAATAGGTTGAAGATAAAGGAGAGCTCTAGCCTTAATTCCTCTTCGGGGAAGAGGTATTTCAATAACTGAGTCAGTAGGGGGATGAGGACTAATACACCCCCAATCGTGCTATATGCGATGAGTGAGAAGTCGGTTCCTGTGAGGTGAAAAAATAGCTGGGTGAGGATGTAGAATAGTGCTGGAAATAGAAGTAATGGCGGGTAGTACTCGATAAGTTTAGCATACCATTTCTGAATCGGTGCCCCTAGTATGGACTGGAGGTGCACGAATACATAGCTGATAAGAAGAAGTGCTTCGAAGGTTACGAGCACTGATAAGTCTTGGAGGGTCTCAGTGGCATACAACCATTCCAGCCATTGGGTTTTGGACTGCAGTGTCCCCAGTTGCCATGTGCTGCCGATGAAAAGGGCAACGACTATCGCATAGAGGAGGCTATGCCACCACTTTACAAAGGTAAGCCGCAGAAGCGAATTGAGAAGAACAAATAGTATCAGTACTACAAATAAGGATTCCATACTTTCCCTTTAATATTGTCTCTTCCGTCTACGTAGGAGTAGGGTAACGGTAAGGAGGAGAGCCCCAATGGCGATACCTCCTATGAGGAGTCCGCTATTGGATTCATCTTTGTCCGCCGTTTGGTACATCTCTTCTTTGAGCACCACCTCTTTTTGACCGCTCTCAACTTGCTCTCCCTTTATAATCCGTTGGTATGCTGCTTTATTTGTAGAGATATGAGCGGAGATATACTTCTGAAGCTCTTCATTTGAGTCTGAGAATTCCGATCCACTAGCTCCATATTTAATAGTGAGGTCACTATGTAATTGTGCTAAGTGGTCTATTTTATCTGCCGAGGCTTCCCACATCCCTTTGCGTATGGTTTCCAACATCACTGCGGTTATCTCTTGGAGTGCGGCAGGATTAGTCTGCGCAAAATATTCTTGTACCTCCAAGCCAAGGGCATCCTCTATGTAGATGCTATAGAGTTTGTCCCACCAGTTGTTATCCAATACATCAGTCCTCATGGCTTTCCAGCCATAGGCATTGCGTATGGTCTTCGCAATGGTATTTGCTGTAGAGGCTCCACCTTTCATCTTCTCTCTGATATATTCAGGATTAAAGATAGTGGTACGACTCTCCACACCCATAGCCTCTTTGAGACCTTGCATACGTGGGCGGAAGCGATTGCGATAGTCCGAGAGATACATCTCAGGTGCTTTGCCTGTGACCTCTTCTACAGCATTGCTGATGCCACCCATAAATTCATACATGTGGTCAAGGCTTAGTGCACCCCAAGTGTTATTCTGACGTGGTTGGACAACGATATCGGTATTGCTTAGCGCAGCACGAAGTAGGTCTTCGTGGTACTCACCCCAAGATTCTGTAGTACCATAAATGGCTCCCATATTCTTTAGATAAGTCTCTGCTATTTCACTCCGCTCTTGCCAAGCATCTCCCTTCTCTACCAATTCCTTTATACCTGTGCCGTAGCCTCCATTGAGCCCTCCGAAGATGCGCATATTGGCAAGGGTTCTTGCCTGAGCAGGAGAGACGCCTTTTTCCACAAGTTGTTGTTCTACACTTAGGTTCCCTTTTCGTAGATAATTATTCTCGGGTGCATCTGTTGTTGATGCCGCCAGCTCTATTGCTTTATTCAGGAGTATCAATCGGGAGGTAGCGAGATCGCGAAGCTGTCCGGATACTTGCACTACGATATCTATGCGCGGGCGCCCTAGTTCTTCAGCGGGGATAAGCCTAATATCTGTGACTCTGCCCATTCGGTCTCTTATGGGCTCCACCCCAATCATAGCCATTGCCTGAGCTACAGTAGCGCCTTCGCTCTCGATAAATTCCCCAGCCCAGAAGGTATAGCTCACCTTGGTAGGGTACGTACCATGGCTCTTGAGATAATTTTGTAGGGTTTGTTCAGCTAATTGTTTCCCCGTATTCCATGCCTTCTCGGAGGGAGTAGACTCTGCGTTGATAGAGTATAGATTGCGCCCGGTAGGGAGTGCATTTGGAGAGCGAACCGCATCTCCGCCTGGTCCAGGAGCTATGTATCCACCATTGAGCCCTTGGATAAGAGCGTCCATCTCCAAGGAGGGAGAAGAGACCAATAGGTTGCGGTAAGTCAGTAGGTCGTTGACGGAGGCTTTTAAGCCATTAAGTAGAACTAAACCAGCTGAGTCGTTTGCCGCTATCTTATGGGTGATAGCGCTAAGGATAGAAGATGAGTTGCCACTTTTTATTGCCTGAACAACGAGAGGTGTTAGGCGTTGGAGGTAGTGTTTGGAGGCGAATGCGGCGCTCTCATATTCCTTAGGTGTAATCTTGCCGAAGTGACGGTCTAACTGAGCCCATTGGTAAGCTATAGCATCAATACCCATAGCCTTGACTGTCTCTACTATTTCGTCGGGGGTGTAGGGTTCCCCTAGTGTGTAGAGTTTTCCTGTGATTTTCTCATTAGCAATCTCCTCTAGGAAGTTCTCTATATAGGTGACTTCCTCTTCGGAGTAAGGTTTGTTGGGGTTATCATCAAGCTGAAGGTCGGTGTGGAGATTGAGACGTAGGCATTCCCGCTTGAATGCAAGCCCCTTCTCCCTACTATTATCAGCGTACACCTCTTCCAGGAGGGTAAATAGTTCTTGGTATTGTTGGCGTGTTTTACTCTCTCTAAATGGTGGGGTGAGGTAGGAGACAATAGCTGCGTGTGTCCTTCGCTTAGCGATGACACTCTCCCCGATATTAGAGATGCTGTAGTAGTAGAAGTGCGGAAGGGTACCTATCAAGGCATGGCTCCAATCGTAATGAGAGAGGGCTACTTGCTTGCCTGGGATAAATTCGAGGTTACCATGGGTGCCGAAGTGTACTAGTGCATCGGCTTGGAATCCTTCGTTGATCCATAGGTATTCAGCAATGTAACTATGAGGGGGTGGTAGTTCCACTCCATGTACCATCTTGAACTGGTCTTCGGTAAACGATGGTGACTGCTGTGGTAGAAGTACGATGTTGCCATATTGCAGCCTTGCTACGGCGATTGCGGGTTCACCCTTGGGGGTGAGTGTATTCATGTAATCCCCAGGCGCTACACCGTATTGCTGTACCACCTCATCGTACTTTGAGGCATGTAGGCGTTTCCCAACCCACTTCTCGTAGTCAGAGACCGTGATGAGTTGAGGATGCTCGTTTTGGATATACTCGTCAAGTAGTTTGCCTGAGTAGTTGCGCCATATAGCGCCTTGCTTATTGATTTCCTTAGTAAATGCTTCTAACGAACTGGGTAGTCCATCTACATTATAGCCCTCACTTTGAAGCCTTTTCAGGAAGTTGTACAATGAAGGAACTACCTCCAGACCCGCAGCTACCAAGGAGTTGTTGCCTGGTCCTCGGAAGTATACAATGGCTACTTTCTTATCGGCATTGCGCTGTTCCCTCAAATGCATATAGCGATCCACAGTCTCCATAAATTGTTTGATGCCCTCGGGCTGTGCTTCTACTGTAACAAGATTATCGCCTTGGGCTTGTTCTGTGGCAATCACCATTGGGAGTATTCCACCGTCTAGTTCGGCTAGGGTTACTCTTGCGGTAAGGGATCCTGCAGATAGTCCTACTTTGTCCTCCAGCCATTGGTCCTCGGTCTCACTAACCGGAATAGGGCAGAAGGTAGGTATATTGTGCTGGGCTAACCAAGTGTCCCCTTCGTTGGTAGCAAGTCGCCCCATAGGAATATACACTAGTCCATCGGGGTGTATCTGTGTGAGAAGATCTAGCCGGTGTCTGGTAGAGAGAAAGGGATAGACATTGTAGCCTATTTTAGTGAGCCCCTCTATCAGTGTGTCTACGTGAGCTCTGTTGCCTTCCAATGGTGCGAGCGTGCCCGAGATAAGAGCTAAGCGCTTCCCTTCGGGGTGGTATAGACCTTTGCTTTTAAGGTATGCAGTAAGCTCATCAGCGCTTTGGAAATACTCTTTGTCGCTAGTGTAGTAAAATAGATCTTCTGGTATGATTTCAGGCGCCTTTGCCTTGTGTGAAAATAGTTTCTTAGGGTCTAGTTCTGCTCTGATATACCTTAGGAGGTTACGGAAATTATCTTTGCTACGATGTATATAGTAGAGGTTGAGTTGTTCTCTTTGCTCATCAGTGATGTTGTGACTCTGAATGCGATTGCTTTGCATCACATAAGAGTAAATAGGGATGCCCTTTTGCTTCGCCTTCTCAATAGCTTCTTGCTGTTCGTCAGTGGGTCGGAATCCAGCGCCGAAAATAAGAATAGCGTCGTAGTTAGGAAGACTAGAAGCCTCCTCCTCTGGTACTGAGTGTACTTTTATCTGCCAGTCTTCATTGGCGTATACGAAGTTCGATGCCTGATACGCTGGGAAGTGGACGAGTGCGATCTCAGTAGGAGCTATATAGCGGCGGTACCCCCATAGCAATCCAAGTGCCACTATGATTGTCCCTATACCGATAAGGAGGAGACTTCTATTCTTCTTTTTCATACTTTACTTCTTAGTTGGCGTGAAAGGGTATTCGTACCTCATCGTGATGTGTTTATTCTCAAATGATACCATCTGTACCTTAGCAATCTTGCCATTGGCACCTTTTACAAGGAAGATAGAGTTGTCGTACTTGTGAGGAGGACGACCACCACTTGCTAGCCAACTTTGCAGTAGCACATTGCCGGGTACCATTTCAAACTGTGGCGGCATAATAGGAGCGCCTTTGTCGTTTACTTTAGCGACACGGATACTCTTATCCACTTCCCAAGAAGCTCCTGCAGGGATAGCCATTACAGCTCCAAAGGTAAGTTCTTTTGTCTTAATAACACCGCCCTGTCCTTTGCCAGATGCCCCACCATTAGTGCGGGGGTAGTGACCTCTGAAGGCAATATCCCATCCCAAGTTGTTGTTATAATCTGCGTCACTTACCGTCACTACAGTGCCTTTCTCGAAAGAGAAGTAGACGAACTTGCCGTAGTTGGAAGCGTCGATGACGACCGTCTTTACCTCCGTCGTTTGGGGGGTATCCTTCTTGTCGCCTTTACACGAGGAGAAGCCCAAGAGAGCTAATCCAATCAAAAAAGTAGTAGTAATCTTTTTCATTGTAATACTTATTAATTATTTAGAAGTTGAAAGTAATCTTTCCGAAGAATCGTCTTCCCGGATCAAAGGTTGTCAGATCTTCTGGATCCGTAAAGTTGAAGATGTTTTGCACCCCAAGTGAGAGCGAGACATTCATATCTCCCTTCTCCCAGGGTGTCATCTGTGCAGTAGCACGCCATAGAGAGTATGCACTTTTTGTGCGTTCTTCTACAGTGATCTCCTCTTTTCCCGTAGTGCTATTGATGCTTTTACGCTCCTGGTCATACATCTTTGGGGATATCCATCGACCTGAGATAGTGAGAGAACTTTGCTTCCCTAGTAGTCGTCCTCTAATAGAAACTACACCACTCGCAGAGTGCTTGGCATTGCCCTGAAGCTGCAGCCCATTCTCCATATTGATAGCATCTGTGAAAGTGTAATTTGCACGTATAGCTAGCCAAGAGAGAGGATAGATGTCGGTGTTGACCTCCATGCCCCTAATCCTTACCTGACCAATATTCCTGTATCTTAGCTCCGTCCACTCTTCTCCGTTATCATTTGTGACTCGTACGAATGAGGATTGTATCTTGTCTCGTAGGGTATTCTGATACACCTCACCACTTATGGCGAATGAGGGCATACGGTATTCAAGAGATAGGTAGCCGTATTGTGAACGCTCTGCCTTGAGGTTAGGATTACCGATGTTGTGAGATACTGCTCCCATCATGAAGTCGGAGTAGAGTTCCGTATTATTGGGTGCCTTGAAGCCCATGCTATAGCCCGTTCTCACCTTGAAATACTTAGTAGGAGCGTACATTAAATTAACCTTAGGGGTGAAGGCATTCCCAAATGCTGAGTGGTGAGTGTACCTTGCTCCACCAGTTAGATTAAGGATAGGGAGTAACTGCCAGTCACCCTGAGCAAATAGGTTGAGGTCGTATACCTGTCGTGTCTTAGTCTCTTTGCCAAACTGGATATCGCTATAGTCCTTATTGATATTCACCTCAGTACCGCCAATAAACTCCAGTTGGCTGAGGGGCTTAAGTATATCCGTTAGTCTGATTGTGTGCTGATGAAACTTAGCATCAGCAGGCTGTGTCTTACCTTTTATTATGGTATGGCGGGTATAGTGGTCAGCAAAGTAAGATAGGCTTAGTTTATGTATGCCTACTGTGTGCTCACCTAAAATACTATAAGAGAAGTTACTATTCCGATACCTATCTTCCTTAATACTAAGCGGTGGATTGAACTGGTCTTGAAGAAATAAGTCAAGGCTTCCAGTTAACTGTGTAGCCCCTCTCTCCCACCATAGTTTTTGCTGTAGACTATAGTTGCGATACGGATTAATAGTGTAGATCTGCTGATTCTCGGGATTTAGGTTGTAGCCTTTTGTGCCGAAGTAGTATATTGAGGTGCGTCCCGACCAGACACCATGCTTGCCTCCTATACTGAGATCTGCTATGCTGTTATTGAACTTCCCATACTGGAAAGACCCTGAGCCCTCAAGCTTACGTGCCGGTTTCTTGGTGATGATATTGATAACCATGCCGATGGCATTAGAGCCATAGAGAACCGATGAAGCACCTTTGACGATTTCGATCTGTTTTATGTTGCTTTGGGAGATACGGCTAAGGTCAATATTCCCTCCTGGGGTCTTAGCAAGACGTTCTCCGTCCACGAGTACGAGAATGTAGCTATTCTCCAGTCCTTGGGCTTGCATATTGATGCCTCGACCATCCCTTTTGAAGGAAAGCCCTGGTAGGTTATATTGGAGGAGCTCGGTTATATTCTCAAAGTTGCTAGATGTTATCTCTACATCCCCAATGACGCGAGTTAGTATGGGCGCAGCCGATATAGCCTTGGGCGTTCGTGTCGCTGTTACGACAAATTCATCGAGGTACTTATCCCACCGCATTGTACTATCATTGTGCTCAGGAGCGGTGTAGTTCATATCGGTTTGGGCATACAAAGAAGTCCCTACAATAAATATGAAGTTGAGCAATAGGAAGAGCTCGAAAGATTTCTTCATGGTTATACAAATAGTTCCTATACCATACCAAGTGCTAGTAACTTGCCCATCTATAATAGTCTAGACCACTTAACCTCACACCCGGAATAGTTAGTGAAAACATTGCTTTCAATAAGTTATTACGCTTTGGCAGGTCTCCTGGCTTATTCCATCAGCACACAGAGCCTTCCCATCCTATTGTCTTGCAGAGTATGGACAGTGGCTTACGGATATCTACATGCCTTTATAGAATTTACAGTAGCGGGTACTGCTCCAGACTTTCACTGGATTCCCTTTTCAATGAGCTAGGAGGAACTCCATAGCTTATCACCAAATTTTATCGCTGCAAAGGTAGAGATAATTCTAATCGTGTGCAACCTTAAGGGCGCAAATAACTATTAGTAGAACCCTGAAGTAATGCTACTTGTGAGAAATACATGACAGCATACTCTGGATAGGCTCCGTATAGAGAAGCATCCTTCTCTATGCGGAGGATGTGGGTGAAAGGGAAATTATAGTTAATTTTGTAGGCAATATGGGAAGTGGGTATTGGCAATCGTATGAAGAAGGATATATTTGATATTGAAATGGAGCTGGTGGGACGGGAAGTCTACTCCGATAGACTTTTCTTGGGTCACTTTGCGCCTACCAACCGTGAGCAAGTAGTACCAATTTGTCTGCCTGGGCAGTTCGTGGAGATACAGGTTAAGAATTGCGATGGCGTGATGCTTCGCCGCCCTATATCGGTCTACGCAGCAACCGAGAGAACTCTCGATCTACTTATTCAAAATGCGGGTAAAGGCACAGAAGTATTATGCAATGCTCCAGTAGGGAGTCGGTTCAATATCCTATTGCCCTTGGGTAATACATTCCGTATACCTGAGGCAGGAGCCCGTCCGCTGCTTGTAGGTGGCGGAGTAGGGGTAGCCCCTATGTATGCGCTTGGTTGTGCTATGAAAGCTAAGGGAATCGAGCCTACTTTCCTTCTAGGAGCTAGGAGCGCGGGGCACTTCTCCGATCTTTCTCATTTCGAGTCTGTAGGGGAGCTGTTTATTACTACTGAAGACGCTTCTCTAGGGGAGCAAGGATATGTGACTCAGCACTCGATATTAAGAGCACAGAAGTTTACACATACATATATGTGTGGTCCTACACCGATGATGAAGGCCGTAGCTCGTTGGGCACGCGAGGAAGGCATCCCATCTCAGGCATCGCTCGAAAATCACATGGCTTGTGGTATAGGTGTGTGCCTCTGCTGTGTAGAACCGACAGTAAAGGGACATAAGACGGTTTGTAATGATGGTCCTGTATTTGATACTACCGAACTACTTTGGGACTAAGCGCTATGGAGAAGAATCTAGTGGTTAGAATAGGAGAGGCGGAACTGAAGAATCCAATCACAGTAGCTTCAGGTACATTCGGAGATGGTCTCCTAATGAATAGGATCTACGATGTCTCTTGCTTGGGAGGAATTTTTACTAAGGGAACCACGCTAGAGCCGCGCGAGGGTAATGCGCCCCAGCGTATGGCGGAGACTCCTTCGGGAATGCTCAATGCCGTGGGCTTGCAGAATAAAGGGCTGGAGTACTATGTTACCCAAACGTATCCTGAAGTGATGAAGTTAGGCACCGAGATTATTCCTAATGTCAATGGGTCTACAATAGACGATTATATCGCAGTGGCTTCGGCAATGGATAAGTTGGAGGGTATTCGTGCGATGGAGCTGAATATCTCTTGCCCCAATGTGAAGAATGGGGGTATGGCTTTCGGTGTCTCTGAGAAAGGAATTGCTGAGATTGTCTCAGAGATTCGGAGGGTGTATAGCCATACGCTTATTGTAAAACTCTCGCCCAATGTGACTGATATAGCTCGTATGGCGTGCATAGCCGAGGAGTATGGTGCGGATGCGGTGTCATTGGTCAATACTTTTCTTGGTATGGCGATAGATGCGCATAAGCAGAAACCTATCCTTTCGACTGTGACAGGTGGGCTTTCGGGACCAGCCATTAAGCCAATTGCCCTCCGTATGGTATGGCAAGTAGCCCGTGCAGTACATATTCCTGTGGTGGGGATTGGAGGCATTACCAATGGTTTGGATGCTATCGAATTCATGCTGGCAGGGGCAACTGCCGTGCAAGTGGGTACTTACAATTTTGTGGATCCTCTCGCTCCACAAAAGATGATAAAGGAGATTGAAACCTATTTGGAGCGTTATGGCATCAAGGATGTAAATGAACTCATAGGTGCTCTTGAGGTCTAAGCTAATAAAAAGAGTGCAAATACAAAAGAGACCGTTGCATAATGCCTTTGATACAAAGGCTAAGCATTATGCCATGGTCTCTTTGTGTTTAATTAGAGTCAGGCTGCTCATTATTCTGAAAATGCTGTTTGACTTTTATTTTTTTTCTCTTGAGAAGTTGTTTGACACGTATCCAACGCTTGACAGCTTGGTAGTTTCGAGCATAGAAAAGATATTTTCGAGCCTTAAATGGGTAGTAACCACCTTCCTTCAGTCTCTTGGTTATATATTGCAAATCATCGGAAAGATTTTCTTCTATTTCATTACTTTCTTCCTTGCACGAGATGTGCAGATGCATATGGTAGGTCAGACTATACAATATGCTTGTTTTGATTAATGGTGGATATGGATAAGACCATTCTGAAAGCATAATATCAATTACCTTCTTGTATGATATTGCTGCCTTTCTGTTGTAGGTGTTCCAAATACTTTTTGTTATTGAGTTCTCATGCCTATAATAAACATATAGCGTTTGGTTTATTTTTACCATGGCATTTATATGTTTTATATATCTTATTACAAATACTTCATCTTCTGCAATAACTACCCCAGGAGGAACTATTATTCCGAATTCCTCAATGATACTTTTCTTAAAAACGTACATCCACATTGAACAACTCCCGAGTATTTTATAATTATTAAGGATGTCCTTTTGGCTATATACTTCTGAATTATCTTTTACTATTGTTTTATTTGATTCATGTTTCCCACTTATAGTTCCAACTTCCGAGTATTGAATTTGATAGAAATCCAAATTGTTCTCGTTTATAGCTTTCGTAATCTCTTCTATGTAGTTGGGAAGCACGTAGTCATCTGGATCACAAAATGTAATCCAATTGCCAGTGGATATGGATATTCCTGTATTTCTTGCTGCAGATACACCTTGATTTGATTGCTCAATATATTTGATATATGGGTATTTGCTGATATATGGTTGGGCTACTATATCCGATTTGTCAGGTGAACCGTCATTTACTAGTATAATTTCGTATGGTTGTAAAGTCTGGTTCACTAGTGAGTCAAGGCATTTTTCTAAGAACTTCTCTGCCTTATATATTGGTATAATTACTGAGATTGTAGTAGGTATATTCATCATTGTATAAAGTATTATATCATTAGTTATATAAAAGTACCCTCAAATCGCTCTGGGAGCTTTACTACCTTGGGGGCAGAGTAGGGCATCATAGGCTTATTGAGTGCAAAAATAGGGCGGAAGATGGTCTGCAACTTCCTAGCACGCTCAAAGATAAGGTCGCCATCTATTGGATTGGTATGAGTGGTGAGTGCCACAGTGCGAGCACGCCTGCCTAAGTGGGCTTCCCATCCAGCATCAATCCTGGTAGAGTCGCCCGCCCTCTTGACAATAATCTCTAGGTCACAATAACCCGTATGTACCAAGTATAGGTCGGGTGCTATATGGAAATTGTGTCCCTTCACCCTATGGAAACCAGAGCCCCAACGAAGGGGTCTCGCGAGTATCGAGGCTTTTGTGTAGCGTGACGAGAGGACGGCATATCTGCGCTGGGCTAATATCGATTGAGTAGGATCCAATGGCAGAGGTTCGTCTTGTCGTCTTTGCCCTAAGTCAAGCCCGAGCGGTGAGAGCGAACTTGAGATAGGAGCATGGGTAAGGTATTCCTTGAGAGAAATACCGTGCTTGGGGTCTACTATGATAAATTCGTCGGCATCGGTGCCTATCACTCTGTCGTACCCTCTTTGGAATAGCTGCGCTGCTAAGTCCGATAGCAAGCCAATCCGATACTTATCACCTTGAGTTCTGGATAGTGTACGGTGTGGCACCTTCCTTATATTCGTACCTTCATGATTGTATGGTAACTCCTGATCTTCACCATCTAGAGTGATATAGAGGTGCTCTTTACCCAGCTCTTTCCCGTAGTATTCAATCCATCGAGAGAGAAAGAAGAGATCGTTACGAGCCATCGTAATGGCAGCTATCTTTAGTGACATAGGGCTATTCATTAGTTATTCGATTCGATAAACTCCTTTATTCTTAGGCGGTAGTACTCCTCCTTTTTGTTTGTAGGCTGGTCAAAGGCACCTTGCTTCCATAGCGCTTTGAGACGCTTCCCCACGCCCTCGCATTGATCACTTTTGGCTATCAGATGTAAGTGCTTGGCAATGTGTTTGATAATCACTGGCCACATGCAATGCTTGCCCCATTGATCCTTTTGATAGTCTGTAGCTCTTGTCTTGTAGAGTTGATAGCTATGCTCCAATCCTGCAATCCAATTGAGCGTTTTATGGGCTTGCACACTACTTCTCACAATAGAGCGTTTGTTCGGGAAGTAATAGTAAAAAGGGAGATTCGTAATAGTGACCTTCGGATTCTTCAGGATTACTTCGCTCCACCATGGAAAGTCCTCGAAGGTAATGCCTTTGAGGAAAGGCACATCTATTACTAGCTCTCTTTTGAGTAGGTGTCGTACCACAAAGAAGTGCTTAATCGGGTATTTTATTTTTGTATGGCTATCCTCCGTGACATGTGCAAAGACATCTTCAGTAACGTAGCTGTCTACTTTCCGGAGGTCATATCTCTTATTGATCCCAAGGGGTAGAGCAGAGTCTACATTATACCCGAGGTAGGACATAAACCTGATTTGGAGGTGGAAGAACTGATCCTTGTACCAAGAGACAATGTCGGAATTATCCCTTTGGGCTAATCCTAATGCTATCTCCATGGTCTGGGGGTGTATCAAGTCGTCAGAGTCTAGAAACATGATATATGCACCAGTACTATGCGCTAGTCCTACGTTCCTTGCATCCGATAGCCCTCCATTATCTTTCGTGACCACCTTTATGCGGTCGTCTCTCAGTGCGTACTCACTAAGTATAGCATCACTATTATCAGGGCTGCCGTCATTCACACAGATAGCTTCCCAATCGGTATAGGTTTGCTGGAGCACACTATCCAGACAGCGTCTCAGGTACCTCTCGACATTATACACCGGAATGATTACTGAAATTGTAGGCATAAGATAGTGTATAAATATTAATCTTTACTAGTCATTTGCTCAATAAGGTCGACCCACTTAGTGGTGATGACTTTATTTCCAAACCTCTCTACTTGCACAAGCGCTTCTTTTGCCATCTCTTCTCTCATCGTGGGGTTGGAAATTATCGTAGAAAGGGCTTCTGCAAATGCATCTACATCTCCATTGGGGACGAGTAAACCAGTCTCCCCATGAGAGACAATCTCTCTTGGACCATGAGGACAATCAAAGCTGACTACTGGAAGCCCTAGTTGCATGGCTTCCACGAGCACTAGCCCAAAGCCTTCGTACCTGGATGACAGTGCATAAATCGATGCGTCTTGGTATTCCTTTGTGATTTCGGGGGTCGCAGGGAGCATTTCTATGCGCTGTTCGATGCCCAGCTGGGCTATGAGCTGTAGTAATCGTTTCTCCCATCTGCCCGATCCCACGATGCGTAACTTCCAATCGGGGTATAACTTTTCGATCTTTGCCCAAGCCTTGATGAGTAAGTCAAAGCCCTTTTGTCCTGCCAGTCTTCCCACTGCGAGTATTCGCTTATTTTCTAGACTAGAAGGGGTGGATTTAGGGAGCGTAACTGGGTTAGGTATACAATGCACATCAGAAGAAGGGAACTTCTTCTGCCATGATTCCTTATCTGCATTCGAGAGCGTTACAATCATACATCTGCGAGCATAAAACTTCCTATACAGGTTGTGGAGCGGATGGGCAGAGATGGTCGCATTGAGGTGTTCCCAGCCTATCGCTGGGCAATCTCCTATAGCCCGCAATATGAAAAGGGGACGATTAGTGCCAGAGATCACCACAAGGTCTGGGCGCTCTTCTTTCATCCATGCCTTGAGCCTCGCGCTCCTGCTTCTTCCCCGTACATCATTTAGGTTGTACAGCCCAATCTCCTCGGGGATATCAAAATAAGGTGTTCCTCGCTGTAGGCATAGGATAGAGACACGGTAACCCACATTGGCAAGCATCGAAGCAACGACAATCGTTACCCGCTCTATGCCTCCCATATCGTGTAGCCCACGTACTATGAATGTGATATGTTTCCTGTTAACTGTATTCATGATGCTAGTCATTATTGCTGGTGTGAGAAAGACCTAGTGAAGTGAATAGTTCGTACCACATAGGGAGAATGTTTTCAATCGCGAACTTTTTACTGTGTTGTCGTGCGCTCTCCGCCATTGTGGCGAGACGCTTCTCGTCTTTCATGAGATTGGATAGTTCTTGACTATAAGAGTCCATGTCATTGGTTGGTACAGTGATACCTGTCACCCCATTCTGTATAATATCTTGGAGCGAAGCGAAGTTTTCAAAAGCAATCGGAATAACACCATGTCTTTGAGCCTCTATCAAGACGAGTGGAAGCCCTTCAAAATCACTTGTCAATAGTAATATCTTCGCTTTCTGATAATACGGCTCAGGATTTTGGAACCCCAAGAAATGGCATCGTTGCGCTAGGCTCTCAGATAGCTTTTTTATGGCTTCGTACAGTTCTCCCCCTCCTAGAAAATTAATACACCACTCGGGGAATTGATCTTGTAGGCATGTCCATATCTGTAATGCCTTTTCTGGTCTTTTGAGCCCGGTCATTCGCCCTACCCATAGTAGCTCATTGCACTTGTCTTGTTTTCGTGGCATATTGGCTAAGCTACCTACGGGATTGGGAATTGCGGCGTATTTGTGGGAATTCTTCTCGCCAGTCATAGCTATTGCCTCAGAGAAGAATCGTTCCGAAAGGAGGATTATTTTGTCATAGTGATTGAGCCGATAACGTAATGCCTTTTTGGTCTTGGCTCGCTCTCGTCTTGCTATTTGCGCTTTTGTCATCACAAACTCTTTGAACCTCTTCTTCTCAGAAATACCAAGGGTGCTATTGTCTCCCATTCGGCTCCATAGGCATTCATGACCTTGAGGACTGGTATGGTAAAGGGTTACGACTTTAACACCTGTCTTCTCCTTTACCGCTGCAATCATCTTGAGATACTTGAGTTTGTTATGGTGGAAATTATCTATTATGATGTCGATTTTATTGCGTAGTACAAAGTCGCATAGCAGACGAATTCTAACAGAGTTAAGACTACTAAACTTATGTTCGTCGAGTACCAAGTAAGGGTAAGGCGCCTTATACTTCGTTTCATTGTGTACAGTGGCATAGAATATCGAGTGTCCATCCTTGGAAAAATACTCAGAAAGGGTGTCTACTACCCTTTCTGTTCCTCCCTTTTGGGGGTTAAAACCACTGTGGTTATAAAACAAAATGTTCATACACTATACTCGGTATTATTACTCCATTATTCATCAAATTATCGCCTTGATACAAAGGTACTAAAAGTATTGTTGCTGAACTATCCTATTTCATTACTTGCGAGATGATAGATCTCTGGCTTGTCCACTACCATAGTTCGGCTCCTCTACGATTTGGAGAATACTCTTCACCATATTGGCTCGCGCTAGTACCAAAATTTATTCCTAGGAATAAATTTATTTTTCTCTA
>NZ_JADRGN010000042.1:0-17256 GCF_018206105.1 Porphyromonas levii | reverse complement strand
TTAAAAAAAAAGACAACAACACTAATAACAGTCACTTACACTCCGACAGGGGTCAAACTTGGGTATAGTGGATATTGCTATGCAAAGAGGTAACATACAAAGCGCTTAGACTGAGGACAGCGGGAGTAACCCTTTGGTACGGAAGCAAGCCTAAATACCTAAGGCAACGCTGTAGTTTACTTTCATGCATCAAACTCTATTAATCTAGCTCGAAGTGAAGAGCCCTATAATTCATGAACAATAGCGCAATTCCATTTGGGTACTCCCGTGAGCGAAGAAAGTTTCTCCTGCGAGGGACTGGAGTTTCTCCTGCGAGGGACTGGAGTTTCTCCCCTGAGGGACTGGAGTTTCTCCCTTGAGGGACTTAAGTCCCTCAGGGGAGGGAAAAATGGAAGACTAGGTACTACACACCTCCCGAAGCCCAACAACCGAAAACGACACAAGCAAGGTGCAACACATACCTTTGGTACTTAGCGAAATATTGGTATCTTTGCAAGCCGATTATTATCAAGAGAGAAGTATTGGCTTGGACTTGGTTCGGGTACCCACTCCTAACAAATACAAGGAGTCGATTAGCACTCACGCCCTTACCGTTGGCTAAGTAGTTCACTTCCAGTTTGATTGTAAAACAAAATAACAAAGTAAATAATAGTGGATACTTTGAGTTATAAGACCATTTCTGCTAACAAGGCAACTGCGCAGAAGGAATGGGTAGTAGTGGATGCTACAGGACATTCACTAGGTCGTTTGGCTAGTGAGGTAGCTAAGATTCTAAGAGGCAAGCACAAGGCTAGCTTCACTCCTCACGTAGACTGTGGCGACAACGTGATCATTATCAATGCCGAGAAGGCAGTACTTACTGGTGCTAAGTGGACCGAGCGCAAGTACCTCAGCTACTCTCTCTACCCTGGTGGTCAGAAGGAGATGAGCCCAGAGCGTATGGTAAAGGTTCGCGGTTGGGACGCGCTCTACCGCAAGGTAGTAAAGGGTATGCTACCAAAGAATAAGCTCAGCGCACAGCTACTCAAGAACCTCTATATCTATGAGGGTGCAGAGCACAAGCACGAGGCACAGCAGCCACGTACTATCGAAATCAAAACCAGATAAGTAGAAAGAACAAGACATGGAAATTATCAATGCTTTAGGCAGAAGAAAAGCGGCTGTAGCACGTGTCTATCTACGTGCTGGTAGCGGTAAGATCACTATCAATGGCAAGGAGATTGAGGGTTATTTCCCTAATCCACTCCTACAGTTCGTAGTACGTCAGCCACTCGCTAAGCTAGGTGTAGAAGGCAACTACGACATCAAGATCAACCTTAAGGGCGGTGGCTATACCGGTCAGAGCGAGGCAGCTCGCCTAGGTATCGCTCGCGCACTAGTCAAGATCAACCCAGAGGATAAGGCTGCACTCAAGGCAGAGGGCTTCATGACTCGCGACTCACGTTCTGTAGAGCGTAAGAAGCCAGGTCAGCCAGGTGCACGTCGTAGATTCCAGTTCTCTAAGCGTTAATCACTGGTACTGGTACTCGGCAAGAGATACTCGTTTAGATTCTAAGCTCGGAAGATGGTTCATGCACTCTGCATAGCCCTACTTCCGAAGCTGGGTTCAAGACGATTGAGGAACTAAACAATTAAAAAGGAAGAAAAAAGAAATGTCTACAAAGGTAACATTTGATCAGCTCCTAGAGGCTGGATCGCACTTCGGTCACCTCACCCGTAGGTGGAACCCTGCTATGGCTCCTTACATCTTTATGGAGCGCAATGGCATTCATATCATCGACCTCCACAAGACTGTGGCTAAGGTAGAGGAAGCTGCAGAGGCTATCAAGAAGATGGCTCAGCAGGGCAAGACCATCCTATTCGTAGGTACTAAGAAGCAGGCTAAGGATGTCATCGCAGAGCACATGAAGGAAGCAGGTATGCCATACGTAACCGAGCGCTGGCCCGGTGGTATGCTCACCAACTTCCCTACTATCCGCAAGACTGTAAGCAAGATGGACAGCATCGATAAGATGATGACCGATGGCACATTTGAGAACCTCTCTAAGCGCGAGAAGCTACAGATCACTCGTCAGCGTGAGAAGCTAGAGACCAACTTCGGTTCTATCAAGAACATGAAGGCAATCCCTTCTGCTATCTTCGTAGTAGACGTATGCAACGAGCATATCGCTATCCGCGAGGCACTTCGCCTAGGTATTCCAATCTTCGCTATGTGCGATACCAATGCCAACCCTAAGGATATCGACTTCGTAATCCCAGCTAACGACGATGCAACTACATCTATTGATGTTATCGTAGGTGCAATGGCTGAGGCAATCAAGGAAGGCTCTATGGAGCGTAAGATTGCTGTAGCCGATGAGAGAGCAGCAGCTCAGCAGGCTGAAGGTGAGGGCGAAGGCGAAGGTCGTCGCCGTGGTGGCAAGGGCGTTCGTCGCGAGCGCATCAAGCGTGAGGACAACGATGCCATGAACGCTCGTCTTGCTGGCAAGTTCGCTAGTGAGGAGGAAGACGAGAAGTAAGCTAAGCACAGTAGGCAATACCAAATGGATATAGCAATAAAGAGCTAAGGAATTTGGATGCACAAGGATAAAGCACCTTTTTGCCCTACTGGAGCGATACTCCTTGGGACAAGGAGGTGCTTTCAAGTTTGATTTGTAACACACATATATATAGGAAAGAATTATGGCAGTATCAATGCAAGACATCAAGCACCTACGTGACCTCACTGGTGCAGGTATGATGGACGTAAAAAAGGCTCTTGAAGAGGCAGCTGGCGACCAGGAGAAAGCAATGGAGATTCTCCGCAAGAAGGGTCAGGCTATCGCAGCTAAGCGCTCTGACCGTGAGGCATCTGAGGGATGCGTACTTACGCATGCAGAGAATGGCGTAGCTACCATGGTAGCACTCAAGTGCGAGACCGACTTCGTAGCTAAGAACGAGGACTTTATCAAGCTTACTCAGGAGATCCTAGACAAGGCGGTAGCAGAGAAGCCAGCTAATCTTGAGGCACTACTCTCACTTCAGATCAATGGTCTCACTATTGAGGCTCATATCACTGAGCGCTCTGGTGTAACTGGTGAGAAGATGGAGATTGGCTCATACGAGCAGTTCACCGCTCCTGTAGTTTCATCTTACGTACACGCTGGTAACAAACTAGGAGTAATTGTAGGCTTCAATGAGGCTGTCAACGAGGAGTTTGCTAAGGAGATTGCGATGCAGATCGCTTCTATGAACCCAGTAGCAGTAGACGAGGCTGGTGTACCAGAGAACATCAAGCAGCAGGAGCTTCAGATTGCTATGGATAAGGCTCGTGAGGCAGGTAAGCCAGAGAACCTACTAGAGCGTATCGCTCAGGGTAGCCTAGAGAAGTACTACAAGGAGAATACCCTCCTAAAGCAGGAGTTCGTATTCGCCGAGGATAAGAAGAATGTAGGAGATGCACTAAAGGCAGCGTCTAAGACCCTTAGCGTAACTACCTTCAAGCGCTTCAACCTCAACCAAGACTAATCCAGTCTCTTATACTGAGATAGACAGTAAGGCAGGTAAGCCAAACGGCTTGCTTGCCTTTACTTTATTTTCAATACAGCTGCCATGCCAAGAGCTCTGTATTGGAGATTAGGAAATTATTAGTACTTTTGCACAATAGGGCAATAATAAGGTTGAGTGAACAAACTTGGAGGTATGCAGAACGGTAGAGAACAACAAGGGTTACTCCAGAGGATAGATCAGATGATGGAGGAGCTGCAGTTACTACGTCGGGAGGTCGCTGACTTACTCGTGCGAGAGGCGGAGGCAAATGCAAAAGCGGCGTCTGCGACAACCGCAACTAAGGTCGCCGTTGCTGCCCGTGAGAAGACTGCCGCAGAGCTGGAGTCTCTAGCGAAGTCCAACCCCTCCCTTTCAGGGATTTCTAGCCTTGAAGAGCTTAATACGCTCGACTTTGTGAGAGGAGAAGAGCAACCTATGGAGGCACCTAGCGAGGAGCCAATATTGGATTTCATAGCGAAAACTGATCCTGAAGCGAAGATAGACGAACTATTTGTAGCGCGTGGCTCAGAGGAAGTATTGGAGTCGGCTTTCGAGCCTGCACTTCACTTCGACCTCATTGACAACCTTACGATTGCTGACAAGTACCTTTTTGCCAACGAACTTTTCTTTGGCAATCAGGCAGACCTCATAGAAATGCTTGAGGAGGTAGAGAGAATGAGTAGCTGGAGCCAGGTGGAGCACTACCTATATGACGTACGTGGCTTTGGGAAAGACGAAGAGTCGGCAAAGTTGCTAGCGACTTTTATACAGGAACACAGCCGATAAAGGTATGCCACATCCACTCGTAGTCATACCTACACCGGTAGGCAATCTGGAGGATATTACGCTCCGTGCCATTCGACTACTGAAAGAAGCAGATATCGTCTATGCCGAGGATACACGTACTACAGCGAGGGTCTTTCAAGAATATGAGATAACAACCCCATTACGGAGTTTTCATATTCATAATGAACACAACATGGCTACGGAGGTAGCCAACCGAGTGGAGCAAGGCGAAAGAGTAGCTTTGGTATCGGACGCTGGCACACCTGGGATATCGGATCCGGGCTTTATGGCGGTACGGGCTTGCCTTGAGAGAGCTTTGGAAGTAACCTGCTTGCCAGGGGCAACAGCGTTTGTCCCCGCACTAGTGGCATCGGGGCTTCCAAGTGAACGTTTCTTCTTCGAGGGCTTTCTCCCGAATAAGAAAGGACGCCAGAGCCGAATTGAGGGACTATTAGAGCGGGAGGTGACGACTATTTTTTACGAATCGCCTAAGCGACTAGTAAAACTACTGGGGGAGATAAAGGAAATACTGGGAGAGGAGAGAGTAGTGGCAGTAGCTCGAGAGATAAGCAAACGTTACGAGGAGTTTCAGAGAGGTAGCGTAGCAGAGGTACTGACCTACTATAGTGAGCATGAACCATTAGGAGAAATAGTGGTGTTGGTCGCTCCTAAGACTAAGGAGGAGCGGGTGCACCAAAACAAGTATAAGAACAATTTTAAAGAAAATTGAACATGAAACGTATCATAACATTAGTGGCCGTCACTTCGACTATGGTATTGGGCTTTACCGCCTGTGATGGTAAAGGGTCTTCGTATAGCAAGCTACAAGCAAGCTACGACTCTCTATTGGTACAAAACACTCGCAGCCAGCAAGAACTAGAGGGTGTACTCGGGCTCATCATGGATGTGGAGACTGAGATAAACAAGGTAAATGCAGCGGAGAACAAACTTCGTATGGGACAGGCCAGAGGAGAGTTCTCCGAGAACGATCGTCAGCAATTGCTCGACGACATTCGCTCTATGACCTCTTCTCTAGAGGAGAGCAAGAGTGAGCTAGCGAAGAAGCTCGATGAGCTAAAGAAGAAGGATATCAATATCAGTAGCCTCAATAAGAAGATTAGCCAGCTACAGCAGCAAATAGTGCAGAAGGAGAATACCATTGCCCAAATGACTGCTGCACTTGCATCTCGCGACTCTTTGATAAATGTACAAGGCGCTCAGATTAGTGACCTAAACGAGACCAAGGGGATGCAGGAGACGACTATTGCGCTTCAGGATCGCACCATTGCGAGCCAAGACAAGCGTCTCCACACCGCCTACTACTGCTTCGGCACCAATGCCGAGCTTAAGGAGCAGGGTATCATCAAGGGTGGTGGTCTATTTAGCCGCACAGAGGTACTCCCTGAGGGTTACAACAAAGACTACATGATGCGCATCGACATCCGTGAGGTAGACGAGATTCCTCTATTCGCACCTAAGGCGAAGCTCCTCACAGACCACCCAAGTAGCTCATACGATCTCATCAAGGACGGTAATAAGAACCTTATCCTCAAGATTAAAAATACTGAGAGCTTCTGGAGCCGTGGTAAGAACCTTGTAGTAGAGGTTATCTTGTAGTGTACAAGACCATACTGATAGACCTAGACGATACGCTCTGGGCTACCCAGCAAAACAATAAAGAGGCAATCCACGAGCTCTACCACTCTGAGGGGTGGAGCAGTGGATATGCCTCTTTTGATGATTTCTGGCAGCAGTACTACCCCAACAATGAGGAGCTATGGCGGCTCTACCGCCATGGAGCTATCACCAAGCACGAGCTTACACTGCGGCGCTTTACCCAACCGCTTGTAGGGTTCAGATCCTACAGTGAGGACGAGATACTAGAGCTCAACAAGCACTTTCTGCACCTCTCCTCACATAAGACCGGTCTTATTGATGGTGCTATTGAACTACTGAAATACCTCAAGACGCTCTACCAAGTGGTGATCATTTCCAATGGTTTCATAGAGGTGCAGCACTGTAAGCTAGAGGTATCGGGGCTAGCGCCCTACATTGACCAGGTCGTACTGAGCGAACAGATAGGGGTCAGTAAGCCCTACAAAGAGATATTTGACTACGCTCTGAGCAAGACCCATACACGCCGAGACGAAGCCATCATGGTAGGCGATAGTTGGGATGCCGATATCCAAGGGGCACAGAATGCCAAGTTGCCAAGTATATGGTTCAACCCATCGAACCTTCCTATGCCACAAGAAGAACTACGCTACCCTGTACAGGTAGCCACTCACTTATCTGATATTCCATCACAACTCTGGAGATAAACGAATGAAGAGACATATACTACCCCTATGCATAGGAGCACTCTTCCTAATAGCTAGTGCTACACCGGTTAAGGAAGGAGAGCCAGTGACACCCGACCAAGAGACGGAGTCCGTAGACAGTTGTTGCCTCCTCTACGAAGGCTTAGGTCTTGAGGGGAAGATAAATGAAGAGATATTCCGTACCGCCTTCAATGGATACCAACAGATAGAAGGGCGCAAGCGCGATGTCCTCACCCTTATCGACTTCACCAAGCCTTCCAATGAGAAAAGGCTCTATGTGATAGACATGAAACAGAAGAAACTCCTCTTCGAGAGCGTAGTTGCCCACGGACGAGGGAGCGGAGAGCTCTATGCTACCACCTTCTCCAATAAACCCAATAGCCACCAAAGCTCCCTGGGCTTTTACCTGACAGCCGAAACCTACCAAGGCAATAACGGCTACTCGCTTCGTCTCGATGGACTAGAGAGTGGGCTCAACGACAATGCTCGCTCACGTGCGATAGTTATCCACGGCGCTAGATACGCTAATCCTACGGTATGCCATGGCGGGAATAGACTAGGGCGGAGCTTCGGTTGCCCTGCCCTCCCTGAGGCACTAAATAAGCCTATCATCGACGCTATCAAAGGCGGGAGCCTACTCTTCATCTACGCCGAAGACCCTACCTACCTCGCTAAGAGTCGGCTCATAGAGCCCCATACCACCTCTACCGCTTCATGACCTTCCTTTACGTAGCTCTTGGTGGTGGCATTGGCGCAGTAGCGCGCTACTGCGTCTCGCTACTACTCGCACAGCATACCAATGCTCCTTCTTGGGGAAGCACCTTACTAGTCAATATTGTCGGTAGTCTACTCATCGGGCTATTCTACGGCTATCTACAGCGACATGGCTTGGGTAATAGCCTTTGGAGCCTACTTCTTATCACAGGCTTCTGCGGTGGCTTCACCACCTTTAGCACCTTTAGCCTCGATCTCTTCCGAGTGCTATCTGAGGGGCAATACCTCACCGCTTTCCTCTACCCCCTACTCTCCGTGGTGCTCTCCTTTGCGGCATTAACACTAGGGTTACTAGCCACTAAGTAAAGAAGAAGCCAGTACATACAGATAAAGACGGCTACGCAGTCCCTTCTTGGGTGCTGCGTAGCCGTCTTTTATTGAATAGGGAAAGAGGGGATTACTCCTCAGCGTCCTCTACATCATGAGCTGCGATAAGTGCTTCCTGAATATCGCCAGGTACCAACTCATAGCTAGCAAACGCCATAGTGAAAGAAGCGCGTCCACCAGTAAGCGAACTTAGTGCCGTAGAGTAGCTAGATAGCTCTTTTAGAGGCACCTTTGCCTTAAGCTCCTCATAGTCGGCTTGGCTCTCCATACCCATGATGATACCACGCCTACCCTGCATGTCGCTCATTACATCGCCCATATAATCGGCAGGCACAGCCACCGTCACATCATATACAGGCTCCAACACCTTAGGAGCAGCGTTGCGGAACGCCTCACTAAAGGCATTACGTCCAGCCAACATGAAGGAGACCTCATTACTATCTACAGGGTGCATCTTACCATCATATACAATGACACGTACATCACGAGCATACGATCCAGTAAGTGGTCCTTGCTCCATACGAGACATAATACCCTTCAAGATAGCAGGCATAAAGCGGGCATCGATACTACCACCCACAATACTATTCACAAAGACGAGCTTACCGCCCCAGTCTAGTTGGATTTCCTGAGTATCCTTAGCATTGATCTTGTACTCCTGTCCGCCAAACTTATAGCTACTCTGCAGCGGCATACCCTCTACATAAGGCTCCACAATAAGGTGCACTTCACCGAACTGCCCAGCGCCACCCGATTGCTTCTTGTGGCGGTAGTCTGCCCTCGCCATCTTAGTAATCGTCTCACGGTAAGGGATACGAGGTTCTACAAATTCTATCTGTATCTTATCATTGTGCTCCAAACGCCACTTCAGCGTACGTAGGTGGAACTCTCCCTGACCATGCACAATCAATTGTCTCAGCTCCTTACTATGCTCAATAATCCAAGTAGGATCCTCGGAGTGCATACGGTGGAGTGCCTCAGTCATCTTCTCCGACTCCGACTCATTCACTGCCTTAATAGCACGACGGAACTTAGGTGCAGGATACTCGATAGCAGGGTAAGTATAGGTGCAATCCTTAGCATTTAGGGCATTGCCAACCCGTACATCCTTCATCTTTACCACAGCGCCAATGTCACCAGCGTGCATCTCAGAAATCTTCTCGCGATTAGCGCCCTGAGGGACAAAGAACTGTGTGATACGCTCCTTAGACTCATTCCTATCCAGATTAATCAGATCCATACCCTCTGTAAGGGTACCGCTCACTACCTTGAAGTAGTCTACCTGACCGATATGGGGCTCCATTGCACTCTTGAAGAAATAGAGGCTCACAGGTGCAGAGCTATCCGCCTCTACCTTAATATCACCATTAGCAACAAACGGAGGCAGTAAGTCTGTTGTAGGTACCACATTGCCGAGGAACTCCATCGTCCTCCGCACACACATATCCTTAGCCGCGCTCACGCAGAATACCGGATACATATCTCTATTGATGAGACCTTGGCGAATACCGGCACGCATCTCATCTTCAGAAAGTGTACCAGCTTCGAAGAACTTCTCCATCAGTACCTCATCATTTTCGGCAGCAGCCTCCACTAGTGCTTGGTGGTACTCCATTGCCTTATCCATCAGCTCGGCAGGGATTTCCAGCACTTCAGGCTTACCGCCATTAGGACCCCACTGATAGAGCTTCATCTTCAGTACATCCACCACTTGGTTAAATGCACTACCCGAATTTACAGGGAATTGTACTGCTACCACCTTGGTACCGTAGTGGTCTTGTAGCTGAGCATAGCAGCTATCGAAGTCTGCCTTCTCGTGATCCAGCTGATTGACGATATAGATTACTGGTTTTTTGAACTTACGGGTATATCTAAACTGATTGATAGTACCCACCTCTAGTCCATACTGGGCATTGATCACCATCAGCGCACAGTCCGTTACGTGCAATGCACTCACGGTAGCCCCTACGAAGTCGTCCGACCCTGGACAATCTATAAAATTGAGTTTCTTATCTTGCCACGGTACAGAGAAGATGGTAGAAAATACTGAGTACCCGTAATCCTTCTCCACTGGGAAATAATCACTTACTGTATTACCTGCCTCTACTGTACCGCGGCGTTGGATAGCGCCTGCCTCATAGAGCATCGCCTCAGCAAGAGTGGTCTTGCCCGACCTGGAGCTACCAAGGAGGGCGATGTTCCTAATCTCATTTGTTTGATATACCTTCATGTCTTCAGTCTTTAGTGGTTTGTTATTCGTTTTGTTTTCTCTGCATATCAATTATCGAGCTAAGTAGCCAATCGCTACCGGTTCCTAGCTTCGATTGCCCAAGTTACAGAATTATTACGAAATAGACAACATCCCTTCCCATTTTTTGTACTTCCGCTCTAAAAATCATTATATGTAGTTCATCCGCCTATCCTATCATACATCGAAGGAAAACGTAGTCAATGCGAATAAAAGGATTGATTACGTTCTCCCTTTTTTGAAGACCCTAATGCACCCTTTGCGACTAAGGCGAGCAACGAAATTTATTCCTAGGAATAAATATTTTTATTTGTACAGATAAATAAATTTATTCCTAGGAATAAATTTCGTTGCTCAGGCGAGACAAAACGGGCGCTCGCCTGAGCCGTTTTCAAGGGTATATAGAGAGAAGCGCATCGAGTTAATTTACAGGAAGATGCGAAAAACGAAGAATAAGCTAGACCTCAAGACACAAATCTCATGCTACACCGAATCCGACACACTAGTCTTTAGGACTTCTCTTCCAGTCACAAGGGAGTCTCCTGCAGGCACTATAGGGGGAAAATTGGTATATTTACCGAGTTATTATGGCGAGGTCTATTCCTTGCCGACTTTGGGATATGGAAAAAGGATTAGTTATGAATATAAAGAGGGCAGCGTGGACAGCGTTTATTCTTCTGAGCGCAATACCATTAGCAGCACAAGATAAGCTCTCCAAAGATGAGGTGGTGAGCAATCGCCTCTTCTCGAGAGCGCTCCAAGTATCAGGGGCGCCAATGCAATCGGAGCGCTTTAACCACCTTTGGATGGCCTATTTAGTGGATCCGTCCCAGCCCGCAGTCCTTGAGGACTTGGCGCCACTCATCACCTACGTAGACCGTAAATGGGGATTTCAAGTAATGGAGGAGAGCTTCCGCCTCTCTGGCTATGACTACCAGACAGGCATGGGGCTCTTACGCCAAGCTCTTTACTATAAAGAGTGGGAACAGGCTGAGCGCGTTGCCGATAAGCTCTTAGAGCTCAAGCCCAATGATAAGCTCCTAATCCGTACGCTTATATCGGTCTATGAGGAGTCAGGACAAGTAGAAAAAGCGCTCGCTACAATACAGAAAATACAGGGTGACGAACGAGATGTCGCAGTTATATTTAAGGAGTCACAAATGCTCCTTCAACTCCACAGGGAAGTAGAGGCAGAGCAATTGCTGGAGACCTACCTAGCAGTTCACCCAGGTGAGCCTATAGCCGCAGTGATGCTGGTAAGTATCTATGCTGATGCTGGCAAGGAAGAGAAGGCTTTGGCTCTACTCGAAAAAGCTCAAAAGCTTAGCCCAGAAAACATCCAGCTCTCGGAGCTCTTTGTAAGCATCAATGCCAACCTAGGGCGCAATGAAGCAATCAAGTCGGAGATTCTACGTATCGCTACCCTCGAAGGCGGTGACCCCGTGGGCGCCCAACAGCTCCTATCTAGTGCGAGGAGTATGACGAATAACCTCACTGCCCTACTCCCTACCCTAATAGAGATAGAGCAAGAACTGCAGAAGATTTACCCCGAAGTGGATCAGCTGGTACTTGCCGAAGCCAATGATCACTTCCTCCTTTCCGACAGTATCAAGGGCGAGAAACTACTGATGAAGTTGGTGGAGAACGGGACTCAACTCCCTTCGCCCTACTACTACTTTATCGAGCGCTATGCCTCGGTAGAGGATTCGGTAGGACTGCGCAAGGTTACGGATAAGGGGCTGAAGGCTATCCCTACAGACGGACTCGTGCACCTCTATTCTGCCCTTCTAGATATCAATAATGGCGACACCATCTCAAGTAATAAACGCATCCAGAAAGCGCTAAAGGTGGTACCAGAGGAAGATCGCTTCTATGGGCAATTAGCTCTTATGGGAGCAGAACTAGCCATGGAGTACGATAAAGATTGGGAGCGTGCGGTGAAGTACTTTGAAATAGCCGTGGCTAAGGGCATCCCTTCGGCATACAATAACTATGCCTATGCTCTGACCACCCATGGCACATCCGAAGACCTCAATAAGGCAGAGGAGATGGCCAGTGAAGCGGTGAAGAATGATAGTGAAAACTCATCGTTCCTAGACACTTACGCTTGGATACTTTACCTCAAGAAGGCATATCCTCTAGCACGCATCTACATGGAGCGTGCTCTGGAGAAGGCAGAAGCACCCGATGCCCTTTACTTCCAGCACTACGCCGATATCCTGACAGCTCTCGGGGAGTACGATAAGGCACTAGAAGCGCTGCGCATGGCTCTAGAGAATGGCGGAGAGGTGGCAACAATCGAGGGAATAATTAAGAAGATAAAGGAGTCACAAAATGAGGAGAAGTAGATATATCTCGGTACTATGCCTAGTGCTCACCATAGGTCTCGCTAGCTGTGGCACCTCTATGAGAAGCATATCCACAGTAGGTAGCGGACAGCTTACCCAAAGGCAGTTTATCCAAGCCTACAAGGCGATGACAGAGTACCCTATCATCAATGCCAAGGGAGCTATCTCTCTGTATGTCGACTATGGAGAAAAGGAGCTTAACCTCTCTGGTATAGGTATGCGGTGGTATCTCGAGCGTGATAAGGGTTTCGAAGTATCGGTACGCCCGCTCTCCTTTATGGAAGCTGGCAGACTCTCCGTAGCTCAGGATGAGGTACTGCTCGTGGATCGGATGAATCAAATGTACTACCACCAGCGAGGCGTCCGTCGTAACCTAGGAAGCCTTGTCTCCTTTGTAGGGCTCGATCTCAAGATGGTAGAGTCAGCGATACAGCACCGTCCCTTTGGGTTTGTAGAGAGTGGCGCCTCTGCACTCGAGCGGATGCGCTTCACCCGTACTGAGGGCGGATACACGTTTAAGGACGAGCTTCGCCCTGGTGGCAATAGCATTACCCACCATTTTGATGCGGGGCTCAACCTAGTATCCACCTCGGTAGTCATCCCAGGCAAAGGAGAGGCTCTAATGACCTATTCCGACTTTGTCACCGTAGGCGAGCGGAAGGGGATGCGCCCTATCCCCTCTACAATTCAGATGGAGGTAAAGAGCACAGGAGCATCTGCAAAACACGCGATGATACACTTCTCGCTTGAGCGTATAGATACGACAAAAGCACAGGAGGTCTCTACGACTCCTCCAAGTGGCTACAATAATGTGACGCTAGAGGATATCATCAATATTCTGAGCAAATTATGAAAGGACTTTGGAGATGGATAATCGTAGCACTATTACTGGGGGCTATGCCTCTAGGGGTTGCTGCACAGCAGAAGTCAAAAGAGGTACAAAGACTGGAGGAGAGGCGCAAGAAGCTGCAAGCCGAGATAGCTCGGGTAGATAAGGAGCTACAGCGTACCGCTTCGTCCGTAAAGGAGCAGCTACAGCAACTCACGCTCCTAGAGGGGCAGATAAAGTCGCGCCAAGGGGTGATTGATGCTTTGGGCAGTGAGATAAAGGCGACCGACCATAGGCTCTACCAGCTAGAGCAGGAGATTACAAAGCTACAAGCGCAGTTCGACAAAAGGCAAGAGGCTTATGTGGAGTCGCTAAGGGCGCTACAGCGGGGAAGTAGCGTGAAGGATCAGTTGCTCTTTATACTGGCAGCAGAGGACTTCGCCCAAGGACTACGAAGGGCAAGGTACCTCAAGGAGTATGCCACTTGGCAGAGACAGGAGGGCTTGAAGCTAAAGGAGCTTCGCCAGAAGCTGGATAAGCAGAAGACCGAACTAGAACTACAGCGCCAGCAAAAAGCTACGCTACTGCAGGATAGAGAGCAGGAGCAAAGAAGCATAGAGGCTGATAAATCGAAGGTAGCCACTAAGGTTAAGGCTCTGAAGGGGCAAGAAGGGAAACTCAGGAAGGAACTAGCCAATCAGCAAAGAAAGGCTCAGGCGCTCAATAGACAGATAGAGGCACAAATCGCCAAGGAGATACGCGAGGCGGAGGAGGCTAGGCGCAAAGCTGAAGCAGCCAAACAGACTAAGGCGACAAAGCGCAAGGCAGCGACAAAGGGGGGCTATGCGATGACGGCAGAGGAGACAAAGCTCTCCGCCAACTTCGCAGACAACAGAGGGAAGCTCCCTTGGCCAATCTCAGGAAGCGGACACGTGGTAGGGCACTACGGAGTACAACAACATTCTGGGCTTCGCCATGTGCAAGTACAGAATAATGGGATCGATATCCAAGGGGCTAGTGGCGCTGAAGCTAGGGCTGTATTTGATGGTGTAGTAACCACAATATTTGCGCTGGAGGGCTACAATAATAGTGTGATTGTGCGCCATGGTAATTACCTCACGGTCTATAGCAATCTCACGAGTGTATATGTAACTAAAGGTAGTAAGGTGAAGACAGGACAGGCACTTGGTAAGATATATGCCGATCCAGACAGAGGAGGGATAACGCAATTACATTTCCAAGTATGGAAGGAGCGTACCAAACTTAACCCCGAGCAATGGATTAGAAGATGAAATTATACCACTCTATAGATGAGCTTCCCCAAGGGAATAAACTTGTAGCGACCTTGGGGTTATTCGACGGGGTGCACTTAGGGCATCAGCACTTGGTGCGCGCAACACGAGATATGGCACGTGAGTTTGGTGCGGAGAGCCTAGTTATTACTATGGCTGAGCACCCTTTGTCGGTGCTGCGTCCCGATACCCCCCAACCCCGTACACTCATCTCCCTCCACCAGAAAATCGATCAGCTGAAACGGTTGGGCATAGACCACCTATTGGTTCTGCCCTTTACCCGAGAGCTCTCTCAGTTATCGGCAGAGGAGTTTATCCGCCCTCTTATCTCAGCAGGTCTAGAAGGCATGATGCTGGGGTACGACAATCGGTTTGGCAAACGGATAGAAGGGGAGGTGCGAGAGGGCTTTGACGCTCGCTTGGAAGCTTTAGGGCTTACAATCCGTAGGGTGGAACCCTTTATGGTGGAGGGCGAGACGGTAAGCTCTTCTCGTATTAGAGCGCTCATAGCCAATGCCAACTTTGAGGAAGCGGAGCGCCTATTCGGCAGACCTTATAGCATAGTAGGCATGGTGCAAACGGGACGACAGATAGGGCGGACAATCGGCTACCCTACTGCCAATATAGTACCCCACGACGATAAGGTAACACTACCCGAAGTGGGGGTTTATATCTCGGAGGTGAAGCGAGGTAATCAGGTATTCCCTGCAATGTCTTACTACGGCTCCACCCCTACCATAATCCCTAATGGAGCAGTGCACTATAGGATTGAGGCGTACTTATTTGGGTTCAAGGGGAACTTATATGAGGAGGAGCTAGTGATTGCCTTTAGGCGCTTTCTCCGCCCCGACCAGAAGTTTGAAGGACTGGAAGCACTAGAAGCTCAGCTCAAAAGAGATGCTGAATCGACGCTTGACTTCTTTAGGACACATCCTTTGGCGTTATGAAAAGGATAGACGTTCGGGCGGCAGTTAGGAGTAAGTACAAGGGCTGGGTTCCCGAGTGTGCGCTAAGGAGATTGGAGCGACTAGTACATGAGGACGAACTCAATAAGATGATGGAGCTGCAGGAGGAGGTGGATGGCGTATCTATGGGGCATCGCATCATGGATTACCTCGGTATCTCATGCGAAATCATCGGCTCAGAGCGACTCCCTGCACCTCACGAACGGACCTTATTTGTCAGCAACCACCCCTTAGGTGGGGTAGATGGTATCATCTACTGCGCTATGCTTGGGGACATATACGATGGACGACTAAAGATTCCTGTAAATGATGTCTTGATGTCGGTCTACCAGTTTGGAGATATCTTCTTACCGGTGAATAAATATGGCAAGCAAGCGCGGAGCTCGATACGCCAAATCAATGAAGCTCTGGCTAGCGAAGATCAGGTGCTCACCTTTGCTTCGGGCATGGTAAGTAGAACCAATAATAAGGGGGAAGTATACGACCTCGATTGGCAACCTAGTTTTATCCGAATGGCGAAGCAAAGTAACCGCAGCGTGACCCCACTATTCTTCGAAGGAGAGAATAGCCCTCGCTTTTATAAGTGGGCTAGAAGACGAATCAAGGCAGGGCTAAAGTTTCCACTAGAACTTATCTTGCTGCCCGACGAGATGTTTAGATCCAAGGGCAAGCACTTTAAGATTATCGTAGGAGAGCCAATGGCATCTGAGGAGTTGCCGCTAGATCATGGGGCTGAGTACGCCAATAAACTTAGAGATAGCCTCTACGATTTCCCCGAGAGGTATAGATAAATAAGATGTTGAACGAGTGACAAGAGACAGCGTATGAAACAGGCCGATATCATACCACCAATAGACCCAAGAATTATTAGGAGCGAACTGAATAAGGACTTATTGCTCCGAAAGACTAACCGTGCTGGAAACGAGCTGTACGCTTTTCACGCCCACGAAGCGCCCAATACGATGCTAGAGATAGGGCGACTAAGGGAGGCGGCTTTCCGCCCTGCTGGGGCGGGTTCGGGGAAGGCTGCAGATATAGATGAGTACGATATCGAGCCCGATGGATACAAGCAACTCATCGTATGGGATCCGCATGCTCAGGAGATATTAGGTGGGTATCGGTACATTGTCTGCGATCATGCGATAGAGACGTCTCCCGACGGCACTCGCTCTGTGCACTTATCGAGTAGCGAACTATTCGAATTTACCGATATTTTTATCGATGAGTATCTCCCCAAAACAATAGAGCTAGGGCGTAGCTTCGTACGTAATGACTTACAGAATACGGGAAAAGGCAAGATACCTAGGTCTATCTTTACGCTCGATAATCTTTGGGACGGACTGGGAGCGCTCACGTTACTGCACGATGATTGCCAGTACTTCTTTGGCAAGATGACAATGTACGAGAATTACAATATCAAGGCTCGGGATCTCATCTACTATTATCTTGCCACTTACTTCAAGCCACGGGAACAACTGGTTAGGATGAAGTTCCCAATCCCCTACCAAACACCAACCATAGAACTTGAGGAGATTATCAAGGGGAAGGATGCCAAAGCAGACTACAAGGCTATGAACAAAGCGATTAGGGAAATGGGGACAGCCATTCCGCCCTTGGTCAATGCCTATATCAGTCTTACAGACCGATTAATTGTATTCGGTACGAGCTACAATCCATTCTTTGGCAATGCTCTGGAGGCGTGTATCCTAGTACCGATAGAGGAGATTACTCCAGACAAAAAGAAGCGCCACATAGATAGTTTTCTACGTGACGCCCCTCGGTTGCTTTCGCAGCGCTTGATTCGTCGTATTCAAGCTCGCCTAAAGCGTCTCAATAAA
>NZ_JADRGN010000041.1:0-17358 GCF_018206105.1 Porphyromonas levii | reverse complement strand
AATAAATGTTAGGGGCTTGGTGGTGTGCATAGATTGGTATATCTTTGTCTGTGTATGAGAAAGATTGATGTGAAAAGAGCAAATAGGCTGGGTGCGCTACTGATGCTGACCGTGATGGTCTGGCTTGGTGGAGCACTTATAGCGCATACGCTTTCGCACCATCATATCCATGAGCATCTCCACGCAGAGCATTATTCTGATGGAGACGATGACGAGCAGTGTATGCTACTTGTCTTTGTGGCTTCACCTTTCTCGATTGTTGAGACTTCCGATGTCCCAGTTGCTGCCTATGTAGGGCGCCTCGTCTTGGGGACAATTTATACCGATACTTTATTTTCAGGGCTATCTGCCCATCCTACACTCCGTGCACCGCCTGTTTGCTAATCATTATAGGATTGGTAAATACAACGCATAGAGTTTTCCAAATGATACATATTTATAAGAGGCTAACATCGGTGGTCTCCCTCTTCTGGCTACTAGTAGTTGCACAAATACCACTAGCAGCTCAGGAGCAAGGATTCCGACTACAGGTGGTAGATTCGGAGGGGTTACCCCTCCCCGGTGTCACAGTTCGCTATGCCGATAGCGGAACTATCACAGACACCAAAGGGTTTGCAACAGTTCCTACAGGGCTGAGCAACCACCAACTGATTACATTTAGCTATATCGGATTTGAAAATCAGAGTTTTACACTAGCGGCACTTCAGTCGCTTCACCCTAGGGTGGTACGTATGCAGATTGCCCAAGCGCAGTTGCACGAACTGGTGGTTACTGCAGAGGGCAATCCGATACGCCGTGAGACCGTCGGGCAAAAACTATCTTCGCTAGCCCTTCAAGAAGGGGTGGGAAGTAGTCTGGGTGAAGTGCTGGAGGGTATCCGTGGAGTGAGCCTAATCAGTACGGGTACTTCGGCTAGCAAACCTGTTATCCATGGTTTGCATGGTCATCGCATACTGATTCTCAATAACGGAGTGCGCCATACCAGTCAGCAATGGAGTAGTAGCCATGCTCCAGAGATAGACATAGCTCAGGCAGGGCGTATCTCGGTACTCAAGGGTGCCGAGAGTGTACGGTATGGTGCCGATGCTCTAGGTGGCGTGATACTTGTGGAGCAGAACCCCCTTCCGTATCATCATGGATGCCTTGTTGGCGAGGTGACCCCTTTCTTTCAGAGCAATGGGTTAGGCTTTGGTCTTAGTGCAGGACTAGAAAGCAGCTTGGGTAGACAGGGCGACTGGGCTTGGCGACTACAAGGAGACTACGCCAATAGTGGCGACAAACGTAGTGCTAAGTATCTCCTCAATAATACTGGACAGAGGAGTTGGAGCGGACAGGGTGCTATTGGTCTGCAAAATGACCGTGTGCAGGTAGAGCTCTTCGTGAGTCACTTGTGGGAGAAGGAGGGCGTATTTTTCGGTGCTCAGATGGGTAATGTAGACCTACTGAGAGAGCGGATAGAGGCTGGACGCCCAGCCGATGAGGTGATTACTCCTTTCTCCCGTAAGATTGATTATGGCTACCACATGGTTAATCATACTCTAGCCAAGCTCTCAGGGCATTACCATATCGATAGCTATCATACACTAAAGAGTCAGGTGGCGTATCAGCGCAATCAGCGTGAAGAGTACCACCTCCGACGCAATAAGCTGAGCGCAGTGCCTGAGATGGCTTTGGTACTCCATAATGTACAGGGCGAATTGCAGTGGCGCTACGATAATAAGCATGGGTGGCAAGCCGAAGCGGGATGGCTGGGGAGCTTTACCAACAACTACAATACTCCAGGAACCGGTGTGGTACCTATGATTCCCAATTATACTGAGGGAGGTTTAGGGAGCTATGCCCTAGGAAAGTATGCCACCGACCGATGGGGCGTAGAGGGTGGTGTCCGCCTAGATGCTAATAGGATAGAGGCTGTCGGTATCAATTATGATAGTGAGCCCTATGGCGGAGTAGAGCGTCAGCGTAATATCACCTATACTCTCGGCGGATTTGCGGAACTGACTAAGGGACTTACCCTAAGGAGCCAGATCGGCACGGCTTGGCGCTCTCCGCATGTGGCAGAGCTCTATAGCAATGGTCTGGATCAGGAGAGTGGTATCTATGTGGTAGGGCAAGAGGGACTGAAATCGGAGCGAGCACTCAAGTGGATTGCCTCTCTGGGTTATACCCATCAGTACTTCCAGCTGGATGTGGAGGGTTATCTCCAATGGATTAATAACTATATCTACCAAGAGCCTACGGGCGAGGTGCACCGACTAGTCTCGGGAGCCTATCCGCTCTTTAGGTACAAGCAGACCTCTGCCACGCTTCATGGCTTGGATGCTGAAGCAACCATTACGCCACTTCGTTGGCTAAGTTACAGCGTGACTGCTGGGATGATTTGGGCTTCGGAGCGCAGCACAGGTCGTTACCTGCCCTATATCCCCCCGCTTAGGATAGGGCAGGAGCTCAAAGCCTCTTTCGGTAGTGGATACTTTGCCCTTGAGCATAAGTATGTGGCAGAGCAGAAACGCTTTGATTCTGAGACCGACCTTATCCCTTATGCGCCGCCCGCCTACCATCTCCTTGGTTTGCGAGCAAGTTATGAGCAGCGGCTGCGGGAGAAATGCGGGAAGCTCACCTATACCTTTTCGGTAGAGAACCTACTGAATAGAGAATACAAAGAATACACCAATAGGGCGCGCTATTATGCCCACGACATGGGCATCAATGCTCGCTTTGCGGTGCGTTATACATTTTAGTAGACTAATAAATTTTATTTCAAATGTATGGATAAGATTATTTCGGTGCTCACTCTGAGCACGCTACTCCTATTGGGAGGGTGTAAACCCGAGGCGCCTAATGATGAGACCAAGGAGAAGAATCACCAAGACACGCATAAGCTAGAGGTGATATTTACTCCCGGGACGATGGAGGGCGATAAGTTTATAGCGGATAAGAGCGGTAAGGTTCTTAAGTTTACTGCGGGCGTAGATACCAAGTGGGTACAAAGCGATGAGGTAAAGCCTTTGCCCAATGTACCCTACTTCGTGGAAATAAAGCACTACAGTGCTAGCGGCGTGCTTATCAATGGAGAGTATGCTACGAACGGTGAGGATAAGATACACCAGCACTTCTTTGTGCCCGTAAATACGGGAGGGGTGCCTATAGCTCAGGTAATCGATTATCGTTACCTCGATACCGACCCTTGGGATGCACCTATGACTACCGATAGTAAGGTGATTGGGAAGGAAAACCCTCTTGGACTCAAGGGGGTGATGACCTTCAAGACGGCAGGTATGAACTTTGGGATTCGGCTTAGGCTTATGCATGGTCGCTCTACGAAGTGGAATAGTAAGGGCGAGGCGTCTCCATTTTATAAACCAGCTATTTGGACTGCCAACGCTCAGTATGATGTAGATTTTAAGTTTAACGTGAACGTACAAACCATTAATAATTAAGCAAGATGAAGAAGATATTTACACTATTTATTGCGACTATAGCTATTGCACTCACTTCATGTAGAGGCAAGGAAGCGCCAGTAGATTTGGTTAATCAGTTGGATATAGCAAAGGTCGAGGTTGTGGCGATAGAGGGGCACCTCCATGGCAAGTATGGCTTCCATGAGACCGCCGACCCTAAAGATCAGGTCCATATGAAACGCTTCAATAAGTTCGTCTTTGTGAGGAAGGCAAATGGCTCTATGGAACTTGACCCTAGCTCTGTGCAGAAGCTCTGTGTGACTGGTGGCGTAGGACAGCATGTTGATCACGACGAACATGCTGAGGAGCACGAAGGTCATCATCACCACGATGAGAGCGAAGCAGGCTCGGTATACGGTATGTGGATTGACTATTTCGACGCTCAAGGGAATAAGATTACCGACAAGGTGCTCGGCGGAGAGAATGGTAAGCATAGGCAGCATTTCTTCGTGCCTAGAGGCATTAAGCCAACTTTCGATGGCGATCAGAAGACCATTGATCAGCACAAAGAGATCAATCAGTTTATGACTTATGTATATTGTGATACCGATCCGCTCAGCGCTCGTATCAAGGATGGTGCAAAGGTGTCGGGCGAGACCAATCCTATAGGTTACAAAGGGTACTTAGGCTTCTTCGTGCCACGAAGTGAGTTTACCCTCGAGGTCGTTCTCAGTGATGTGGGTAGCGAAGGGAAATCTTCTGCATTCTGGAAGGCTTTACCTACCAATAAAACGCTTATGAAACTCGCTATTCCTGTGGTAGTCTATGCGGACTACAGAGAGACGGTAGAAAGTGAAACAATGGAAGAGCTTACGGAAGCAGACCGCAAGTATCTCGAGTCCATTGCCCATGCCTATGGGATTACTACCGAGGAAGCACTGAAAGCGCTTCTAAATAGGGTCTATGGTGATGTCCCACCACATAGCGATGCGGGCTATTGGTTCTAAACTATAGATAGGCAACTGATGCTGAGAGGCAACCCTCGTGGTTGCCTCTCTCTCGTTAGGTATTACAGGTATAGCATTATCGTGTATGCCATACTAGCTCTCTTTTGTGTAGGGTGCAGATTTGGTGATGATAAGTCGCTAATTTTGGGTAACTTTGCGGGCGTTGGTAGGTGTGTCCCTACCTTTTTACGTATTATCAATAGGCAGAAGGATTTTTATTTATGAAGCGCGACGCAAGATATATCTTTGTGACTGGTGGCGTGGTATCGTCATTGGGTAAGGGTATTGTGGCAGCATCGCTCGGTAAGCTATTGCAGAGCCGTGGGTATAGTGTCACTATCCAGAAGTTTGACCCATATATCAATGTGGATCCAGGTACGCTCAACCCCTACGAGCATGGCGAGTGCTATGTGGCTGAGGATGGGCATGAGGCAGACCTAGACTTGGGGCACTATGAGCGTTTCTTGGATATCCGTACGTCTAAGGATAATAATGTGACTTCGGGTAGAATATACCAAAACGTTATTCAGCGCGAGCGTAAGGGTGACTTCCTCGGTAAGACGGTTCAGGTAGTCCCCCACATCACCGATGAGATTAAGCGCAATGTGAAGCGCCTAGGGCTTACCGGGAAGTATGACTTTGTGATTACCGAGATTGGTGGTACCGTAGGTGATATCGAGTCTCTGCCTTTCCTCGAGAGCGTACGACAGCTCAAGTGGGAGCTGGAGGATAAGTGTATGGTGGTGCACCTTACTTATGTGCCTTATATCAAGGCGGCAGGCGAGGTGAAGACTAAGCCTACTCAGCACTCTGTGAAGCAATTGCAGGAGGAGGGGATTCAGCCAGACATGCTGGTGCTTCGTACTGAGATGAAGCTCGACGAGGGTATTCTCAATAAGGTAGCATTATTCTGCAATGTGCCTAAGCGTGCTGTGGTACAGAGCTACGACGTGCCTTCGATTTATGAAGTACCGCTCGTGATGCAGGAGCAAGACGCTGACGAGGTGTTGCTCCGTAAGTTCGGCATGGAGGTAGGTCCTAAACCAGAGTTGAAGGATTGGCGTGCCTTTTTAGACCTAAAGAATAACGCCAAGGAGGAGATATCCATAGGGCTAGTTGGTAAGTACGTAGAGCTCCAAGATGCATATAAGTCTATCGACGAGGCGCTTCAGCAGACCGCTATTTACAATGGTCGGAAGCTCCATCTCGTACATCTGCAGTCGGAGAACATGACAGACGATAATATTGCTGAGATGCTCAAGGGTATAGATGGCGTTATAGTGGCTCCTGGCTTTGGTCAGCGCGGTACTGAGGGTAAGCTGGTAGCGCTGAAGTATTGCCGTGAGCATAATCTGCCTACTCTCGGGATATGCTTAGGCATGCAGATGATGGTCGTAGAAGGCGCAAGGAATGTGCTTGGGCTTGAGGGCGCTCACTCTTCCGAGATAGAGCCGAATACCGCTTATCCTGTAATTGATCTAATGGACGACCAGAAGTCGGTAGTCAACCTCGGTGGTACCATGCGCTTGGGTGCTTATGACTGCCACCTAATGGCGGGAAGCAAGGTAGCACAGGCGTATGGCAAGCTCGATATTCGTGAGCGCCACCGCCACCGATATGAGTTCAATAGCAAGTATGAACAGGCGTTTGAGGAAGCCGGTTTTGCTCTTACGGGGAAGAACCCTGACAGCGGACTAGTAGAGGTTATAGAGCGTCCCGATCTTGATTGGTATATCGGCGTACAATTCCACCCCGAGTATTCTAGTACCTTAATTCATCCTCATCCACTCTTTATGTCCTTTATGAGAGCGGCTATTAAGCACTCGGAGCAATAATACGATTACAGAACATAGATGGATAAAAATACAATCACAGGCTTTGTACTGATGGGACTTGTGCTGGTGGTCTTTACTCTGCTGGGTAGACCATCTAAGGAAGAGCTGGAGGCACAACAGCGGTACAACGACTCGATCGCACAGATCCACCAACAAGAGATTGCCGAGGCTGAGGCATTGGCAGCGAAACCAGCGACTGACGATGCCGGATTGGCAAATCTTACGCCCGCTGAGCGCGACTCAGTTCTACAGCTAAGGTCGCTACAGAGTTTCGGAGAGCTAGCTAGCGCTTCCAATGGCGTGGAGCAAACCTATGTACTCGAAAATGATAGCGTAGCTTACACCTTTAGTACTAAGGGTGGCTTCTTGGTTGCTAGCGAACTGAAGCAGTACAAGGATTACCTAGGCGAACCCATTAGATTGGTTCGCCCCGAGGATGCCAACTTGGGCTTCAGCTTTGTTACTCGCTCTAATAGAGTAGTCAGCACTAGGGAGCTTTATTTCGTACCTGAGCAAGTAAGCCCTACTCAGTTGAGGATGACCCTTACCGTAGAGAGTGGACAGAAGCTCAGCTTCCTCTATACCTTGGAGCATAAGTATCTATTGGACGTGCAAATAGGGAGCGAAGGCTTCGAGCAGGTAATGGCTCAGAATGCCCCTTACCTCGATGCACACATGAGTCTACCTGTCTATCAAAACGAAAAGGCAGCGAAGACAGTGCAGCGCTACTCTGGTATCGCTTACGAGGCAGCAAGTGGAGATATCGAGAAGCTTAGCGTAAGCAAGAGTGTGGACGAAAGCGTAAGCGGTACTGCCAAGTGGTTCGCATTCCGCGATATGTTCTTCTCTTCTATCTTCTACAGTGCCAATGGTCTAGAGTCGGTTCAGCTTATAAGCGATGTCCTAGAGGGTGCCGATGGCAAGCTCAAGCAAATGGAGGCGAAGTGCGTACTCCCTATCGGCGCAGAGGGGATTAGTCTCAAGATCTACACAGGACCTAATGACTACAAGCTGCTAAAGGATATCGATGCACACCTCAAGGATGAGACACATCTTGCCAAGGTGGTAGAGATGGGCGGTTGGTTTCGTTTTATCAATATCTGGTTGGTACAGCCCGTCTTCAACTTCCTCGAGAAGTTCATCAGCAACTACGGCTTGATTATCTTGCTCCTCACCATCTTCATCAAGCTACTACTAATGCCACTTACCTACAAAAGCTTCCAGAGCCAAGCCAAGATGCGTGTGCTCAAGCCTCAGGTAGATGCCATTACAGAGAAATACCCAGGCGAGGAGAATATGATGAAACGCCAGCAGGAGACTATGGCACTCTACCGTAAGGCTGGGGTCAATCAGATGGGCGGCTGTCTCCCTATGCTTCTACAGATGCCTATCTTGATGGCGATGTACCAGTACTTCCCTACGAGTATCAACCTTCGTGGCGAGAGTTTCCTTTGGGCACTCGACTTATCGACTTACGACGATGTTATCAATTGGGGCTTCAATATCCCATTGATTGGCGATCACATTAGTCTATTCTGTCTGCTCATGACGGTGACACAGGTCGCTTATATGAAGATTACCCAAGCTTCCAGTGGACAGGCACAGATGCCGGGAATGAAGTTAATGCCGTGGATTATGGCAATAATGCTCTTCTTCTTCCTCAATGAGAATGCAGCAGCGCTCAGCTACTACTACCTCCTATCTATGCTGATATCTATCTTCCAGACCCAAGCCTTCAAGTGGGGCACCAACGAGGAGAAACTCCTTGCTCAGCTGGAAGCTAATAAGAAGAAGCCTAAGAAGCAGTCTAAGTGGATGGCTCGTATAGAGCAGATGCAGAAGGAACAGGAAAAGATGCTCCGCGAGCAGAAGAAGGGTAAGTAATCCCTAGGCATTCGCTACTAGATATAAGAGGGGCTACGCAAATACCTATTACGGTATTGCGTAGCCCCTCTTAGTATTCACTACTTGCTAGAAACGCCGATCCAGCTCTTTATCGGTAAGGAAAGAGAGTGTGCTCTTGCCCTCGGGCGTAATGAGATGCTCGGGAAGCGTGAATAGCTCCGTCAGGAGTTCTTGAGCTTCTTTCGGCGAGAGCAGAGTCTTGCCCTGCTGAATCTGGAAGCGAACCAATTGACGTACCAGTCCCTCCAAGAGGATTTCCTCGCTACTCTTTGCCGTAGCTTGGCACTCTGTGAGGATTTGGTGGAGCAGTAGTTCCTCGCCACCTGCATTGACCCCATCGGGCACAGCGTTAATGGTAAAAGCATTTTGCCCCATATCGGAGATGTCAAACCCGAGACGGTCGAGGAGCACAAGATGACGCTTTAGTTCCTGAGCCTCCTTGGCGCTCAGCTCCATGAGTGTAGGGAAGAGCAAACGATGCGAAACGAGCCCCCCCGCCTTCAGACGCTGTTTGGCGCGCTCGTAATGTACCTTGTACTGCACCCGCTTCAGGTCGGCAAGAGCCAACCCTTTGGGGTGGGGAAACACAGCATAGTTTCCGTAGAGGAGAGGCGTAGATATCTCTAGCTTTTCCTCCGTCTTAGGTATCGAGAGGTGCGGCAACGGCTGCTGCTTGGGCTGGCTCGTGATTCGCTTAGACTCGAAGTTCTCATAAAACCTATCCCAGTCCGAGATGTCGGGCATCTTGAAGTCTGTAGTTGGGAGTCGGAGTGTACTATCCCCATTATTCATCTTGCTCCTCATGGTCAGCTCAGGAGAGACAGACGGCGGCTCAGGGAAAAAGGCTCCGTCGGTGTTCTTCGTAGCCACTGGAATCTCCATCTTCTCGTCGTCAAAATCCAAGGAAGGTACAGCAGCCCCCATCATTAGTATCTCCCGTACTGCCGAGTAGAGTATCGAGGCGATATCCGTCTCCGCCTCAAACTTTATCTCTGTCTTGGTCGGCGAGATATTGACATCGATACTAGCTGGGTCTACCGAGAAGAATAGGAAATACTCTGGTGCTTCTCCCTGTGGAATAAGACCCCCATAGGCATTCATCACCATGCGGTGGAAATAGGGGTGCTTCATATATCGGTCATTGACAAAGAAGTATTGCTGTGCCCCTCTCTTACGTGATGCCGAAGCCTTAGTCACGAACCCACGAATATGAGCAAGTGGTGTCTCCATGTCTATGGTCAATAGATTCTCTGAGAGGCGTTTCCCAAATAGATCTATAATCCTCTGCTTAGGCGAGGAGGGGTCGAGCTTAAGGGTGACCACCTCATTGTGCCTAAGGGTAAATGAGATATCGGGGCGAACGGCAGCTACGTTTTGTATCTCGCTGATGATATGGCGAAACTCAGTGTCGTCTGTCTTGAGGAACTTCCGCCTTGCCGGTACATTGAAAAATAAGTGCTTTACCGAGAAGTTGGCACCCACTGGGCACACTACAGGCGTGCTACCAGTCACCTTAGAGCCTTCGAGCTCTACTCGGATGCCTTGCTCACTATCTGAAGTGCGTGTCTGTAGCGATACATGTGCCACAGCTGCGATAGAGGGGAGCGCCTCTCCCCTAAAGCCCATCGTGGTCAGCGCAAAGAGATCCTCGGCCTGCCGTATCTTGCTCGTAGCATGGCGTTCAAAAGCCATACGCGCATCCATAGGAGCCATACCCTTGCCATTGTCAATAACTTGTATCAGAGTGCGTCCTGCATCCTTGATTTCTATTTGAATATCCGTGGCGCCCGCATCTATGGCATTTTCTACCAGCTCCTTCACTACTGATGCTGGTCGCTGAATCACCTCACCAGCCGCTATTTGGTTGGCGATATTATCGGGCAAAAGCCTGATCAAGCTGTCCATTTATCCAAAGAGACTAAATATATTAGTGAAACCCTGACCGATGTATCTGAAAAGCCCCGTGCCAAGATGCCTAAATAGCCATATCAGAAGCACGAGCCCAAGTATCAGCACAATCATTGTAACACGGTTACGCTCTGCAAAAGCCTTGTCCCCCACCTGCTCTTTATCGTACTTGGCGAGGTGGTCTGATTGTTTGCGAAACGACCCCTTGAGCTCCTCTTTTACCTGTTCTGGATCAACCTCCTCGTCAAGCCCATACTGGCGACGCACCCGAAGTCGGCGCTTCTCATCGGCTTCCTTCTTCGGGTCGTAGTAGCGGTAAACGTATCTAAACTTGCTAGGCTTTGGTTGCTTATAAAAGTTTCCTATCCCCATACTTCCTATTCTTCAAATTGTTTCCTACAAAGATAGCAAAAAATCAAGTGGCGACCTTCGCCATTCCGTTAGGCTCTGTCCTCCAGCTCCTATCGTGCAACGCAATCTTTCGAGTAGATCGGAGACAGCGGATGGCGCGAGCAGCAAAAATTATATAATACTCCCCAAAAACTAGACAACTCAAAAAGTGGTAGATTTGAGAGTTGAGATGGAATTAATTGTCATTTTCCGATGAAAAGAAGAAAAAGAGAAGTTTATGGGACGAAGAAGTAAATACAGTTCAAGCTTTAAGGCACAAGTTGCTTTAGCCGGCTTGAGGGGCGATGAGACGATCCAGAGTTTAGCGAAGCGATACGAAGTGAGCCCGAGCAAGATTACAGAATGGATGCGAGAACTTGAGGAGAAAGCAGCACAGGCTTTTGAAAAGCCTTCTGATAGCACCAAAGAACTTAAGAAGATAGAGAGTGAGAATAAACGACTATTACAGAAGGTAGGACAGCTTACAATAGACTGCGATTTTTTTGCGACTGCCTGCGAGGATGCCGGACTCAAAGTGAGATAATCGAGATGGAGCGTCTGCGCCCCGCAGGCTTAAGTCGAAATCGTTTTTGTAAGTATATGAAGCTTAACCGCACCACCTTGTACTATCAACCAAAGGGAGAAAGTGAGCAGAACCTTGAGATGATGCGTATTATTGATAAGTACCATACTGAGCATCCGACCTCTGGAGTTGTGCATATGCGTGATATGCTAAGACTGAGAGGTTACTCAGTGAATGAGAAGCGTGTAAGGCGACTTATGCGTAAGATGGGAATCCTGGTGATCTACCCACAGAGGAGCCTCAGTAAGGGCACTATGCCGAGCTATATACATCCCTACTTACTTAGAGGGCTTAAGATAGAGCGCCCCAATCAGGTATGGTCGACAGATATTTCCTATATCCCTATGGAGAAGGGGTTTATGTACCTCTATGCAGTTATAGATGTTTATAGTCGTTTTGTGGTGGGTTGGAAACTCTCCAATACGCTTTCAGCCAATAACTGCACTGAACTTGTAAAGGAGTGTATAGAGCAGTATGGATGCCCTGAGATTATCAACTCAGACCAAGGCGTACAGTATACGAGCAAGAAGTGGGTAGAGCTATTAGAGGAAAAGGGAATAAGGATAAGTATGGATGGGAAAGGACGTTGCAAAGACAATATTTGGATAGAGCGCTTTTGGAGAAGTATCAAGCAAGAGTATATCTATCTTAATCCGGCCGATACAGTCTCAGAACTACGGCAAGGAATAGGGAAGTGGATAAAGTTCTATAACTATGAGCGCCCCCATCAGAGTATCACCAAGCTACTCCCTGCCATGGAATATGGAATAGTAGTAGCTGCATAACAATAACCAATAACTATGTAAAGAGAAAGAAAATGTGTACGTTTGTGACAGTGAAAGAAAAAAAACACTAGCCCGTTGTCGAAAAATGGGGAGTACTATATATTGAAGCATTACAATTTAAAAGAAATGCCGAATGTGGGGTGCGCAGTCCTCTTATTAACAACCAATTAACTAATTATTTCACTATGAGAGAATTAAACTCTTTTGAACTAAGTAACCTCCTAGGGGGTTCGGCTTCTTCTGCTAATTGTGTTTCACGCCTTCAAGGTGAAGCAAACACGCACAGAGACAGTGGCAATCAGGAATTTGAAAATGCGTATTGGGATGATTGGGCAGACCGCTGGGATGAGTGTGTCGCTTCACTAAACTAATCATTTTTTCCTGACTGAAATTTGGGGGTAGTTGTATGTCTAAAGCACTTACAACTACCCTATTCAAAAGTTATTTATAAAAAAGTATGAAATTAATATATACCCTATTTCTTTCTCTCGTATTCCTAAATGGATATGGTCAGATTGTTAAAAAATACGAGCCCGCAATTCTTGAAGTTACCTATAATAAACATGTTGTAAAAGACACTCTAAAACCAGATGAATATTTTTTCGACACTGAGATGGTACTGAGAATGGGAAGGACTGCATCAATATGGGTATCTCCTCTAAAGTTATGGGCAGATTCTTTAAGAGTTAATAATTTCAATCTTCATGAACAACTTTATTATGAACAAAACCCAATTGGATCAACTGAATACAAACCATTAGGTGGATTTGAAAGAGAGTATCTTTTCAAGAACATGCCTACTGGACAAAATACGGTTTATCAGGGATTTGACCTGGGACAGTGGATTTACTCTGAAGAAATTGAGACTCAGAGTTGGAGCTATTTAGACTCTATATCAGTTATTCTGGGATATGAGTGTTATTTAGCCGAATGTGTTTTTAGAGGAAGACGTTGGTATGCATGGTACACACTAGATATTCCGATTCCTGATGGACCATGGAAATTAGGAGGGCTACCTGGGTTAATATTAGATGCGTATGATAGCAAACAACACTATAGGTTTACTGCAAAAGGCATGACCTCAAAGGGGCTCGGTGATGTGGGTATATATATTTACAAAGTTAACTCACCCAAAATGCTTACTAGAGAGGAGTATCTCATAAAACGTTATAATTACATCACATCAGAAGAGAGTTTAGGAGATAAGTTAAATGCCAGCGGTGCATTCGGTCTTACCCCCACTAAATCAAAGGGTAAAAGAGAAAGAAAAGAAAAATATGATTTTGAAGAGGTAGATTACCGACATCCGTCAAAAAAATGAATGAAGTAGCACTAAAGTATATTCGGTTATTCAGGTTAGATATTAATCGTGATGATTTTTTGCGAATATTAATTTCCTCCCCGTTTTATCCGACACTACTATCTCTGTACAATACATTTATAGCATTTGGTTTCGATTGCCATATTGTCAAAACTGACCTTGAGCATCTATCTAGTTTGGGTAAATACGTTCTGATTCATGCTAACATTAATAATCACTGGGATATTCTACTAATGAATAAGGACAATCGAGGTCGGTATAAAGTTTATAACCCTAGCAAGGGAAGACTTCAACCAATAACTGAAGAAGAGCTGACAAATGTGTGGGATGGTGTAGTACTATACACAGATTTAAAGCCCAATAGGCTACTTAAATTATATCAAAGTCTAGTACAGCATAAGCACCCCATCTTGATTACATTAGCTTTGATGATATCTGTTTCAATGCAACAAATCCTTGATATTCCACTATTAGGATTAAGCATTATTGGATTGATTCTATCTTCTTCTATGATAAATACAAACACTCTAATCTCTACGCCAATTTGCAAGCGTGGCTCTTTAATAGACTGCCAAAGTGTAGCACAATCTCGTCACTCCCGTTTTTTAGGGTTGCCTTTATCTGTTTATGCATCGGCTTACTTCTCAGCATTTTCTTTCTTTACTCTTATTGGATTAATAGCTTTACCTGAACCTGCGTTGGTACATACAACCCTCGCGCAAGTAAATGTACTTATATCTCCAATAGTTCTGCTTTACTCTTTAATTTCACAGATTCAGGTTAGGAAACTATGCTTTTACTGTCTATTTATATTGCTCGTTCTGATAATCATGACAGTATTGCTACTTCCTATACTGACTATGACTTTTAAGACTGTTCCTTTTCTCTTCGTATTTGGATGTCTTTATTTCGTTTTTCTCTACCTTTGGTACAGAGAAGAGCGCTATATACAGACTAATCACAAATACAAAAAGACACAAATAGAGAATGCAAGGATTAAAAGAAGTGATAAATATCTCAAAATTAGGCTACATAAGCAATTTGATAAAGATAACTTTGACTATTGTATCCAACTTAATTATAATAATGAACAGAAAATTAGAATAGGATTATGGGTTTCTTCAGCATGCAATCATTGCTTGAAGGCTATTCAGGATCTCAAAATGCTTCTGAAGAATAATCCCAACAATTTTTCACTTTGTTTATTTCCTGTAGATATTAAAAAAAGCGATAGAAGATACGGTGAATTATTAGAGGCAATTTCAAGTATTTGGACAATAGCCAGCAAAAGGGAAATCCCGACAATAGAAATAGAGAATATCATTTCTATGATAAATAAAAATCATGCACAAAGACTATTAGGAAAGTACAATATCAATGCATTTCCAGTGCTACAAATTGAGGAATATTTCTTGCCTAATGAGTATGGAGTTGAAGATTTGAAGTGCTTAATAATTGACTGGAGTAATTATTCTTAATTTGGATGATATAAATGATGAGGATATTTATTAGAATTTTGTATGTCGCACTTTGTGCCTTTCTTGCTAATAATTCTTATGCAGGTATTTATGGGAGAGTCCTTGACAAATCAAATAAAGAGCCTCTTCAAGGATGTATTGTCGTGGCTAAAAATGGTGATGGTAAGGTGCTAAATCACACCTCTACAGACGAGCATGGCAGTTTTCGGCTCGATACAAAAGTGGATACTGCAACTACCTTATCAGTGTCTTTGATGAGTTATGCTAGTCAAGAAATATCTCTCCTCGGAGCATCTTACCCTCTTACTATCCTTATGGAAGAGCAGGTTTTTGAGCTGAAGGAGGTTGCTGTAAGAGCAAAAAGGATTAGAGCGCAAGGCGATACAATTGCTTATTACGTCTCTACTTTTGCCCAGACTAATGACCAAGCGATAGGAGAAGTGCTAAAGCGCATGCCTGGTATAGAAGTAGAGAGCTCTGGTAAAATCAAGTATCAAGGGGTTGATATCAATAAGTTTTACATTGAGGGTCAAGATTTACTGGGAAATAAATACGGAGTAGCCACAATGGGAATCGCAGCCAATGACATAGGTGCTGTAGAAGTTATGGAGAGGCATCAGCCTATGCAGGTACTACATGGATTTAGTATCTCCGACCAAGCTGCAATCAACCTAAAACTTAAAAAGGGAAAAAAATCAGTTTGGCTCGCACACGGCTCTATTGGTGGTGGATACTCTCAGAGTCCTAAAAGTCCACTTTGGAGCGGTGATCTTTTTGTCCTTTCTGCAATGTCAAGATCACAAACCCTACTCTCTCTGAAGTCTAATAACAATGGCTTTGATCTATCTGATGAGCAGACTGAGTTTAATGAGACCCCAAGAGGGACAGAAATAGGAGATTACTTTGCTCTCACATCGCCTGCACCTCCATCTCTCAAGCCAGAGAGAACCACCCTCAACATCTCCTCTATAGCCTCGTTAAATCACTTGTACAAAACTAGAAATGAAATAGACATCAAGCTACAAGTAGATTATCTCAGTAATCGTCTCGCAAGTCGGAATAAAGCTAAAATGACCTATTTTCTGGACGGAGGTGACAAAATAATAATTGAAGACAAAGAGGATGTGATGAAAGAAAATATGGTTCGTGCCAATGTTACTGTAGTAGCAAATCAGCCTACATATTATCTACAAAATAGCACGAAAGCACAGTTTGACTGGGATAACATGGAGTTTAGTACTCTGGGAACATTTAACAATTCTCAAAATGCTAACCAGCGCAATTATTATGCCAATAATAGCTTCAGATTGATTAAGCGATTTGGTGACCGTCATTTAGTCACCTTTAATAGTACTAATGAATGGGAATCAAGACCTAGTACTCTGATAATTAAAGACGATGTAGAGACCCGAGGACAAAAAATTAATAGTCAAGCTTTCTTTACAGACGAGCAAGCTTTTTACGACTTCCAAATAGGACGATTTGTAATAGGAGTCAATGCTGGCTTTCAAGGACTTTTTAGGAGAGTATCTGGCAGACAAATTAATTCTGTGACAAACCAACCATTTAGTATCTCTAACTTCTACACGTTCCTAGCATCACCCAAAGCAGAATGGAGACATCGGAAAGTACGATTTGTACTTAGCTTCCCCATAAGTTATCGTCATTATGATTTTAGAGACTTATGGGAGGATAAGAATTTATTGATTTACTCTCCTACTTTATCTTTCAATTGGCAACCCAACTCTGCACTTAGTTTGACATTCAGAGGTGGCTCTGGAACTACTCCTCTTTCATTGAATAATCTATATCAGGGAGTTGTGGTTACCAACTACCGATCATTCAGTTACGGCTATGAAGATCTTTTGATGACCAAAAGGCAAAATATCTCTGCGAGATTATCCTACAGAAATCCCTCCAAAGGTGTCTTTTCTAACCTAATAGTGATGCATCACTGGATAAATAATCCATACAGGATGAAGCAAGACTTCAAGGACAATTATATCTATCATGCCTATGAACGTACAGACTCAAAAAGTAGAATATTTAATGCCACAGGTAGTTTCAATAAGACCCTTGACTTTATGAGAGGTGGCTTTGGAATCAATGCTATGTACTCGCGTACCTCTCGTGATATAATCTCTCAGCAGAGCGTGGTCCCCTTTGCTCTAAATCTACTGACCATCGGGTCTATGCTCAATGGAAACACCAGCAAAGACTTCTTTTTCTTGTATCAGTTTGAGTTCTCTCGATCTTGGCTTGACACACCCACTAGAATAACTACAGCACTTAACAACTACATTCATTCACTAAAACTAGTCTATACCCCCATTGACCCTCTTTCTATTGAGCTCAAGGGAGAATATTATCATAATGAGATCACAAAAGATGTTGACAAAAAGATTACTATGATGGATGCCAATATCACCTGGCGGGTAAATAAGAAAATTGACCTAATAGCCTCTATCACAAACATCCTTAACAACAACGAGTACGTATATACGAGTTATGGGCTCCTAAATTCATACTCAGTCAACCACCAGATAAGAGGCAGGGAGGCACTATTTACATTGAGAATTAAATAACAGGGCACTGATTAATTTAAGTTGCTTTACTACTTTAATAGGCACAATGCGATATTATAAGCAGAAGGATGCGATGGACTGTGGACCAGCGTGCTTGGCTATGGTGGTCAAGCACTATGGTCGCCATCCAGATCTTGAGCAAATACGTGAGGATTGTGCT
>NZ_JADRGN010000005.1:0-80801 GCF_018206105.1 Porphyromonas levii | reverse complement strand
TTTTGGGAGAGTTACTTTCCAAGAAGAAATGAAAAGCCCCAAGAGCTGTGACGCTCTCAGGGCTTTTATCATTTCAAATTGAGGTAGTGTTTAGTCTGGCACTACAATGTCCTCCATGCGAGAAGCGTTTCGAGAGGCTTCCAAAAGGCGCTTACTCTCCATCTCACTCTTAGATGCCACTACAATCTTATCGTATTCACGAAGACCTGTACCAGCAGGAATGAGGTGACCGCAGATGACATTCTCCTTTAGAGCTTCTAGCTTATCAACCTTTCCTTCGATAGCAGCATTATTCAACACCTTTGGAGTCTCTTGGAAGGATGCTGCCGACATGAAGCTATTGGTCTGTAGTGCTGCACGAGTAATACCCTGAAGCACCTGCTTAGTAGTAGCTGGAAGTGCATCACGAACCTCGATCGTCTTCTTATCGGCACGCTTGAGTAGGCTATTCTCCTCACGTAGATGGCGAGTTGTGATAATCTGACCCTCAAAGAAGCGAGTAGATTCACCTGCGTCAGTGACTACTTTCTTGCCCCAAAGACGGCTATTCTCTTCTTGCACCTCTAGCTTATCTACGAGTTGCTGCTCAAGGAAGTTAGTATCACCAGCGTCAATTACCTCTACCTTACGCATCATCTGACGGACAATGACCTCGAAGTGCTTATCGTTGATAGACACACCCTGTTTGCGGTAGACATCTTGAACGCCATTGACGATATAGTTCTGTACCGCATTAGGTCCGAGAATCTCTAGGATATCAGTAGGTGATACGGAACCATCTGACAATGGCTCACCTGCACGAACGAAGTCGTTTTCCTGTACAAGGAGCTGACGTGTCTGACTAATCTGATACTTACGCTCTTCCCCTGTACTACTAGTGACAATCACTTCACGGTTACCTCGGCGCACACGTCCTAGAGTTACCTCGCCATCAATCTCAGCAACAACAGCTGGATTGGTAGGGTTACGTGCCTCAAATAGCTCAGTAACACGAGGAAGGCCACCGGTAATATCACCAGACTTGACTACGGTACGAGGGATCTTGACAAGGATATCACCTGCCTTGACACTTGCGCCCTGTTTCTTTGTTAAGTGCGCACCCACTGGAAGGTTATAGGTCTTGATAACATCTCCCTCCTTATCTGTAATAGATAGTGCTGGGGATAGGTTACGATCCTTACTTTCAATGATGATACGATCGGAGTGACCTGCAGCTACATTGGAGTCGGTCTGTACGCGGAAAGTAGAACCCTCTACAACATCTTCGTACTGCAACTTACCAGCTGCCTCGGCAATGATAACCGCATTGAATGGGTCGGTCTCAAAGATAATATCATCTGCTTTGACTTCTACACCAGACTCGATAAAAAGCTTTGCACCATAAGGGATATTTTCGGTGATGAGGGTCATGTGGGTATGTGGGTCGATAACACGCATCTCAGCCTGACGACCAACGACCACCTTGAATGACTTACCCTCTTCGTCCTTAGCATCTACGGTTCGAAGCTCATCTATCTCAAGAATACCATCATACTTAGCTTTGATCAAACGCTCGATGGTATCGGTACTTGCCACACCACCGGCGTGGAAAGTACGGAGTGTAAGCTGTGTACCAGGCTCACCGATAGACTGGGCGGCTACGACACCTACGACCTCACCCTTCTGTACAAGGTGATTGTGGGCGAGGTTGCGACCATAGCACTTAGCACACACTCCATGTTTGCTTTCGCAAGTGAGTACTGAACGAATCTCGACCTCTGTAATAGGTGAGCTTTGGATTTTCTCTGCCTTGATCTCGTCTATCTCATCTCCAGCAGCTACAAGGAGCTCTCCAGAAATTGGATGGATTACGTCATGAACAGACACACGACCTAGGATACGCTCATAGAGTGAAGCTACGACGTTGCTACCCTCCTTGATCTCCTTACGGACAATACCACGGAGTGTACCGCAATCCTCTTCGGTAATAATCACATCCTGCGACACATCCACGAGACGGCGGGTGAGATATCCTGCATCGGCGGTCTTGAGAGCCGTATCTGAAAGCCCCTTACGTGCACCGTGGGTAGAGATAAAGTACTCAAGCACAGAAAGACCTTCCTTGAAGTTGGAAAGGATAGGGTTCTCCATTGTCTGAGCACCTTCACCACTTCTCTGTGGCTTAGCCATAAGACCACGGATACCGCTAAGCTGCTGAATCTGGTTGGCAGAACCACGAGCTCCAGAATCCATCATCATAAAGATTGGATTGAAACCCTGATCGTCCTCCTTTAGCTCCTTCATAAGGATTGCAGAGAGGTTGTTATTGACATTTGTCCAAACATCAATGATCTGATTGTAGCGCTCATTATTGGTGATATTACCCATATTGAAATCATCAACAATCTCACTAACCTCCTCGTATCCCTCTTGGATCAGCTCTCCCTTCTCTTCTGGGATAATCACATCTGAAAGGTTGAAGGAAAGACCACCCTTGAAGGCCATATAGTAACCAAGATCCTTAATATCATCGAGGAACTGTGATGTACGAGAAATACCACAATACTTAATCACATCTCCAATGATGGTGCGCAGACTCTTCTTTCCGATTACCTGATTGAGGTAACCAAGTTCGGCAGGAGCCTTGCTATTAAAAAGAAGCCTACCGTATGAGGTCTCGACAAGATGTCTAATTGGGTTACGATCCTCATCTAGGTCATCTACCATTACCTGAATCTTGGCATGAATATCGATCTTACCATTGTTGTAAGCGATGCGTGCCTCCTCTGGAGAGTAGAACTTATAGCCTTCTCCCTCAACTTCATCACGGAGCTTAGTGATATAGTATAGACCAAGCACCATATCCTGTGATGGCACAGTAATAGGGGTACCATTAGCAGGGTTAAGGATGTTGTGTGAAGCTAGCATGAGGAACTGAGCCTCAAGGATAGCATCGTTGGAGAGAGGTAAGTGCACTGCCATCTGGTCTCCATCGAAGTCGGCGTTGAACGCAGTACAAGCTAGTGGGTGCAGACGGATTGCCTTACCCTCGATTAGCTTAGGCTGGAATGCTTGGATACCAAGACGATGTAGGGTCGGTGCACGGTTTAGAAGCACTGGATGACCCTTTACCACATTCTCAAGAATATCCCAGATAACTGGTTCGCGACGGTCTACAATACGGCGAGCACTCTTTACGGTCTTCACAATACCACGCTCTATCAACTTACGGATAATAAATGGCTTGTAAAGCTCAGCTGCCATATCCTGTGGCAGACCACACTCATGCATCTTCAAGTTTGGACCTACGACGATAACCGAACGAGCAGAATAGTCTACACGCTTACCTAGAAGGTTCTGACGGAAACGTCCCTGCTTACCCTTGAGAGAGTCGGTAAGAGACTTAAGAGGACGATTAGAGTCGCTCTTCACAGCACCCGACTTGCCGCTGTTATCAAAGAGACTATCTACAGCCTCCTGAAGCATACGCTTCTCATTGCGAAGAATCACCTGTGGTGCTCTTGTCTCAATCAATCGACGAAGACGATTGTTACGAATAATCACACGACGGTAAAGCTCATTGAGGTCTGAAGTAGCAAAACGTCCACCATCCAGAGGTACGAGAGGGCGCAGATCTGGTGGAATCACAGGAACTACATCGAGTACCATCCACTCTGGACGAGTATAGCCGTGACTTGCACGGAAACTCTCTACGACCTGAAGTCGCTTAAGTGCCTCCTTCTTACGCTGTTGAGATGTCTCCTTAGAAGCCCTAGCACGGAGCTCATAGGAGAGGGTGTCAAGGTCAACCCTTGCCAATAGTTGCTGGATAGCTACAGCGCCAATATCCGAGAGGAACTTGTCATGGTCATCATCCTCGAGCTCTGCATTACCTTCTGGAAGAGCTTGGAGACGATCCAAGTACTCCTCCTCTGTCAGCAAATCACCTACAGCAAGATCTTCAAATGGTCCAGGTTGAACCACCACGTAGCTTTCGTAATAGATTATCTTCTCAAGCTTCTTGGCAGGGATACCCAATAGGTAAGCAATCTTATTAGGCACAGAGCGGAAGAACCAAATATGTACGATAGGCACCTCTAGCTTGATGTGCCCCATACGCTCACGACGCACCTTCTTTTCTGTAACCTCTACCTGACAGCGGTCACAGACAACACCCTTGTAGCGTACCCTCTTGTATTTTCCACAATGGCACTCGTAGTCCTTTACTGGGCCGAAGATGCGCTCGCAGAATAGCCCATCGCGCTCAGGCTTATATGTACGATAATTAATGGTCTCAGGTTTGGTAACTTCACCGTATGAGTTTTCGAATATCTCTTCTGGGGAAGCGATACCAATACGAATCTGATTGAAGTTGGACTTTATCTTTGTATCTCTAATGAAAGCCATATCTCTTTCTTTATATCAATAAGGGGTGTGCTGAATATCACTGTAGTTCGAAGCTTAGACCAAGACCCTTAAGCTCGTTAAGCAGTACGTTGAGCGACTCAGGAATACCTGGAGTTGGCATTGGACTACCCTTTACGATAGACTCGTAAGCCTTTGAACGACCTACAACGTCATCACTCTTAATGGTGAGCATCTCCTGTAGCACATGAGCTGCGCCATAAGCCTCTAGAGCCCACACCTCCATCTCTCCGAAACGCTGACCTCCGAACTGAGCCTTACCACCAAGTGGTTGCTGAGTAATCAGAGAGTAAGGACCAATAGAACGGGCGTGCATCTTATCGTCAACCATGTGACCTAGCTTGAGGAAGTAAGTAACACCAACAGTAGCAGGCTGATCAAAACGCTCACCAGTCTCCCCATCGTATAGGTAGGTACGTCCATTACGTGAAATACCAGCCTTATCTGTCCATTTGTTAAGGTCTTCAAGCGAAGCCCCATCGAAGATAGGGGTAGCAAACTTAACTCCTAACTTCTTACCAGCATAACCCAATACAGCCTCAAATATCTGACCAAGGTTCATACGAGATGGCACACCAAGCGGATTAAGACAGAGGTCTACCGGCGTACCGTCAGCGAGGAATGGCATATCTTCGGTACGAACCACCTTAGAAACGATACCCTTATTACCGTGACGACCTGCCATCTTATCACCGACCTGAATCTTACGTTTCTTAGCGATAAGCACCTTCGCATTCTGGATGATACCGTTAGGTAGTTCATCACCAAGAGTAGAGTCAAACTGTTTACGACGATAGTCACTCTCTATCTGCTTGAGCTTCTTGATATAATTTCCTAGGAGTTGACTGATTAGCATGTTACTCTCATCATCCTCTGTCCAATTGGCGAAACCAATCTCCTCGTAATTGAGCTGCTCAAGGATTGTGTTATTAAACTTAACCCCTTCAGCAACAACGACGGTGCCCATATAATCTTCTACGCCTCTACATAGTTTACGAGCTGTAAGCTTAGAGAGTTTAGAAATCATAGTCTTTCTGAGCTGATCCTTCTCACTTGCCTCATCCTCCTCAAGCTTCTTCTTAAGCTCACGGGTAGAAGTACGGCTATTCTGACCCTTCAAAATCTTAGAGAAGAGGAAGGTCTTGTAAACCACACCACTCAGAGATGGATTAGCCTTAAGAGACGCATCCTTTACATCACCTGCCTTCTCGCCGAAGATAGCGTGGAGCAACTTCTCCTCGGGTGTAGGATCACTTTCCCCCTTAGGGGTAATCTTACCCACTAGGATATCACCAGGATGTACTCTAGCACCGACCCTGATAATACCCCTCTCATCAAGATCCTTGGTAGCGTCTTCACTTACATTAGGAATATCACTAGTAAGCTCTTCTACACCACGCTTGGTTTCACGAACCTCTAGGTTGTATTCGTCTACATGTACAGAGGTAAAAAAGTCCTCACGAACCATACGCTCACTGAGCACGATAGCATCCTCATAGTTATATCCCTTCCAAGGCATATAGGCGACCATTACATTACGACCCAGTGCTAGCTCTCCGTTCTGAGTTGAATAACCCTCCGTAAGTATCTGACCTGCCTCAATTCTATCACCCTTCATCACGATTGGACGGAGGTCAATAGTAGTACTCTGATTCGTCTTTCGGAACTTTGGAAGCTTGTAAACGACTAAGTTATCGTCAAAGCTAACAAATTCCTCATCCTCGGTACGATCAATGCGCACTCTAATCTCGTTTGCATCTACATACTCAATCACTCCTGAATGATCTGAGGAAATCTGACTACGAGAGTCGTGGATCACGACACCCTCCAGACCAGTACCCACGATTGGAGCATCGGTTTGGATAAGTGGCACAGCCTGACGCATCATGTTAGATCCCATGAGTGCACGGTTAGCATCATCGTGCTCCAAGAATGGAATGAGCGAAGCTGCTATAGAAGCAATCTGCATAGGAGACACGTCCATAAGATCCACCTCTGATGGTGGTACTACAGGGAAGTCCGAACCATAGCGGCTCTTAACGGTATCTCTTATGAAAGCTCCCTGTTCATCTAGAGGTGCATTACCCTGACCCACAGTTTTATCCTCCTCTGCCTCGGCAGTATAATACTCTACACCCTCAGGAGAGAAATCCACCTTACCATCCACTACCTTACGGTATGGAGTAGAGATAAAGCCTAGTTCATTAATCTTTGCATACACGCAAAGAGAGTTAATCAAACCGATATTAGGACCCTCAGGTGTCTCGATAGGACAGAGACGACCATAGTGGGTATAGTGAACGTCTCGCACCTCAAAACCAGCACGATCACGACTGATGCCACCAGGACCAAGTGCTGAAAGCCTACGCTTGTGCGTAATCTCAGCAAGAGGGTTGGTTTGATCCATAAATTGCGAGAGTGGATTGGTTCCAAAGAATGAATTGACCACGCTCGATATAGTTTTAGCATTAATAAGGTCTACAGGAGTAAACACCTCATTATCTCGTACATTCATACGCTCCCTTACGGTGCGTGCCATACGAGATAGACCTATACTAAATTGCTGTGAAAGCTGCTCGCCTACAGTGCGTACGCGACGATTACTCAAGTGATCGATATCATCGATAGCCGCTTTACCATTCTTCAGTGCAACTAGATACTGGATAATGGCAGAAATATCTTCATTAGTAAGAACCTTAATCGTATCATCAATTTCAAGGTTCAATTTCTTGTTAATACGATATCTACCTACGTCACCCAAATCATAACGCTTGTCTGAAAAGAAGAGGTTATTAATCACCTCCATCGCAGACTGCTCATCCACAGGATCCTGACTACGAAGCTGCTTATAGATATAATACACAGCTTCCTTTTGAGAGTTAGAAGGATCCTTTTGTAGTGTATTAGTAATTACACTATAGTCTAAACCAGTTTCAGAATCAGCCAGAAGAAGAATTGTCTTTGTACCGGACTCAAGAATGCGCTCGATATTATCCTCCGTGAGTTCCTCATCACGATCAAGAATAATTTCGTAACGGTCTAGAGAAACCACCTCACCAGTCTCCTCGTCAACAAGATCCTCTACCCAACTATTAAGAACACGTGCAGCAATCTTTCTCCCCACATGCTTATTGAGGTTGCTCTTTGTCACTTTAACCTCCTCGGCAATTCCAAAGAGATTAAGGATATCCTTATCAGCCTCATAACCTATCGCACGAAGAAGCGTAGTAACAGGAAGCTTCTTTTTACGATCGATATAAGCATACATTACATTACTGATATCAGTGGCAAACTCTATCCAAGAGCCCTTAAAAGGGATAACTCTTGCAGAAAAAAGCTTGGTACCATTGTTGTGTACGCTCTCACTAAAGAATACACCAGGTGAACGGTGCATCTGCGATACCACTACACGTTCCGCGCCATTAATAATAAAGGTACCTTGTGGAGTCATGTATGGAATCTGTCCCAAATACACATCCATTACTGAGGTATCAAAGTCCTCATGATCAGGATCTGTACAGTACAGCTTCATCTTAGCTTTCAAAGGTACATTATAGGTGAGACCTCTAGTAAAGCACTCCTCTATGGTGTACCTTGGTGGGTCAATGAAATAATCCAAGAACTCCAGCACAAAGTTGTTGCGCGTGTCATGGATAGGGAAGTTCTCCATAAAAACTTTATAGAGACCCTCATTTTTTCGCTGATCAGATGGAGTATCAAGCTGCATGAAGTCACGGAATGACTGCAACTGTATATCCAGGAAGTCTGGGAATTCCAGAGGGTTCTTAATCGAAGCGAAACTTATTCTCTGTGTACTATTTCTTGGGGACATAAAAAACCTTAAAAAGCCAAAAACGAACAAAGACACGAAAAGGTTAAGAACCCACTACCTATTTTTCGTGGGTTCTTAACCATCACCTGTATATTCTACAGGGAGAACAAAGTGAGATTACTGAATCTCTACCTCTGCACCAGCCTCCTCAAGAGCAGCCTTAAGTGCATCAGCCTCAGCCTTGTCTACACCCTCCTTAAGCTTAGAAGGAGCGCCGTCAACTAGATCCTTAGCCTCCTTTAGACCAAGGCCCATATGCTCCTTAACAGCCTTAACGACCTGTAGCTTAGCAGCACCAGCAGACTTAAGAACTACATCAAATGCAGTCTTCTCTTCTGCAGCATCACCAGCAGCAGCAGGACCAGCAGCAACAGCAACAGCTGCAGCAGCAGGCTCGATGCCATACTCGTCCTTAAGGATATTCTTTAGCTCAGAAACCTCGATTACAGTTAGGTTTACTAGTTGTTCAGCAATAGCTTTGATATCTGCCATAATCTTATATATGTAAATATGGTATTTATACTTTAAAATTAAATCTTATTTCATGGAGTGACCTCCACGTCAGTTATATTGTCGATGGTCAATCAAACGCGCTCTTCGAGCGTCTTGAGTAGACCATGGATAGTACCACCAGCTGAATCCAGTGCAGAAACCACACCTTGGATTGGACCATCGAGAAGGGATAGGATATCGCCGATAAGCTCCTCCTTGCTCTTCACGTTTACAAGTGCCTCTAGCTTGTCAGCACCGAGATACAGACTCTCCTGTACGTATGCAGCCTTAAACTCAGGCTTTGCCTTCTTGTCAGCATCTGCAGGCTTATTCTCCTTAACGAAATCTTTAATCAAGCGAGCTGGTACATTTGCAGTCTCAGCAAACATGATTGCAGTATTTCCTTTTAGGTACTCAAAGATAGGAGAGAACTTCTCCTCATCAATCTGAGTAAGCGCAACACGTACAAGTGAATTCTTAACCATCATCAGCTTCACTCCCTTATCGAAGCAAAGACGACGAAGACCACTTGTCTTATCAGCTGGGAGCGCCTCTATGTCGACTAGGTAGAAATTTGGATATTGCTCTACCAGACCGACTAGGTCGCTAACTACTGATGATTTCTTTTCCTTATTCATATACTATGCGTGTCTCCTTTTCTCTGGTGTTAGTTACTCTTTCACATCAACGGAGCGAGGATCCACCTTGATACCTGGGCTCATAGTACTTGACAGGAAGATACTCTTGATATAAGTACCTTTAGCAGCACTTGGCTTTAGCTTAACAAGCGTATTGATAAACTCTCTAGCGTTATCGCTAATCTTATCAGCGGTGAAAGACACCTTACCGATAGAGGTATGAACAATACCAGCTTTATCTACCTTAAAGTCGATCTTACCTTGCTTTACTTCACGCACAGCAGTACCTACTTCGTTAGTTACAGTACCACTCTTAGGGTTAGGCATAAGTCCACGAGGACCTAGGACACGACCGAGTGCACCAATCTTACCCATCACAGATGGCATAGTAATGATCACATCGATATCAGTCCAACCACCCTTAATCTTTTCGATATACTCGTCCAGACCTACGTAGTCAGCACCAGCCTCTTTAGCTTCAGTCTCCTTGTCAGCAGTACACAGTACCAGCACCCTTGTCTCCTTACCAGTTCCGTGGGGTAGTGATACTACGCCACGTACCATTTGGTTAGCCTTACGTGGGTCAATGCCAAGACGGACATCCACATCCACAGAAGCATCGAACTTTGTAGTAGTAATCTCCTTAACAAGAGATGATGCTTCCGATAGTGTGTATACCTTTCCAGGCTCAATCTTACTCAGGGCCAACTTCTGATTTTTAGTCAGTTTACTCATAATTCATCAATTGGTCTTGATTATTGAACATCCTCTGGAAAAGCGCCCTTCACAGCGATACCCATACTTCTAGCTGTACCAGCTACCAATTTCATTGCACTTGCAATAGTAAAGCAGTTAAGGTCAGGCATCTTATCCTGAGCAATAGCTTTTACATCGTCCCAAGTGATGGTAGCAACCTTTTTTCGGTTAGGCTCAGCACTACCGCTCTTCTTCTTAGACTTCTCAAGTAGCTGTACTGCTACAGGAGGGGTCTTTACAACGAAGTCAAATGACTTATCGCTGTAGTAAGTAATGACTACAGGTAGAACCTTACCAGCCTGATCCTGGGTTCTGGCGTTGAACTGCTTACAGAAGTCCATGATATTGATTCCCTTAGAACCAAGTGCAGGACCTACAGGAGGAGAAGGATTAGCAGCTCCACCTTTGATTTGCAGTTTAAGCTGACCAGCAACTTCTTTTGCCATGATTAAACACTTTTTCTTATTAAAAACTCACTCGTAGAAAAGTACATTCAAGTACATAGGTTCATCGCCTTCGCCTCAGCGACACTACTACCAGACGACTTGTAGCATTTACAACTACTTTGGTAACACCGTCCTCAGAGTAGACTGATCCCCTAGTTATGGCATACTCTCCTTTTCCACTTGCACGAAATCCACCTCCATAGAGGTCTCTCTGCCAAACACTTTGACAAGTATCTTTAAGCGCTTACGATCCGAAAGCACCTCAGTAACTTCACCGAAAAAGCCTGAGAAAGGCCCGAAGACCACCTTCACACGCTCGCCTTCAATGAAGTTCAGTTCGCTACTATCCAAAGATTCTGGAAGAGTATCAATAAGCTTCTTGATCTCGTCAACATCCCTTTGGCTCAAAACCTCAGGATTATCATCGTCTAAGCCCAAAAAACCTAATACATTAGGAATACGACGAAGAGTAAACTTCGTTTCACCCACCAAACGAGCCTGCACGAACACATATCCAGAGTAATAAGGACGAGTGCGCTCAACTCTACCACCCTTAGCTGTCTTATTCAGCTGGTAGTAGGTTTCCATTGGCACTAATACTTCACCTACATGCTCTCTAAGCACAGGCACAGCATCCCTCATGCTCTCGATATAATCAGCTACGTCCTTTTCCTTACCAGTAATGGTACGAAGGACGTAGTAATGCATCTGCTGGTCTTCCATCAAAATAAACTTCAATAGTAGCTATAAATTTCTCTCCTAAAAATTAGGCAAGAAATCCGTAAATACTAGTCATAATAAATTCGAACGCCTTGTCCACCAAGAAAATGAATACTGACATAACTATGGAAGCAAATAGAACCAGTATTGCACTGCTCGAAAGCTCCTTCTTGGTAGGCCAAGTCACCTTATAACGCAACTCTTCAAAAGAATCGCGAACGTAAGAGACAGCTCTTACAAAGAAATTGGATTTCTTCTCTGGGTTAGCCATATAACCGTTGTATCTTATATACCTATAAAAAAGCACGGGCAGTAAGATTCGAACTCACGACACCTGGTTTTGGAGACCAGTGCTCTACCAGCTGAGCTATGCCCGTGTATAAGAAGTGATAAAGTGGGGGAGAGTGGCTCTCCCCCACTCCATACACTTCAATTATTATTTTCTCCGTCTTCCGACCTAATATTAGTCAAGAAGCTCAGTGATCTGACCAGCACCTACTGTACGACCACCCTCGCGGATTGCGAAGCGAAGACCGATGTTACAAGCTACTGGATAGATAAGTTCTACCTCGATAGTTACATTATCACCAGGCATTACGATCTCCTGACCCTCTGGAAGAGTGATCTCACCAGTTACGTCAAGCGTACGGATGAAGAACTGTGGACGATACTTGTTCTTAAATGGAGTGTGACGACCACCCTCTTCCTTCTTAAGTACATACACCTCAGCCTTGAAACGAGAGTGTGGCTTCACACTACCTGGCTTACAGAGTACCATACCACGCTTAATCTCATCCTTATCGATACCACGAAGGAGAAGACCTACGTTATCTCCAGCCTCACCAGTATCAAGAATCTTACGGAACATCTCTACACCAGTGATTACAGACTTCATCTTGTCTGCACCAAGACCAATGATATCAACCTCGTCACCAGTATTAACAACACCAGTTTCGATACGACCAGTTGCTACAGTACCACGACCAGTGATTGAGAATACATCCTCTACTGGCATTAGGAATGGCTTATCGATATCACGTGGAGGAAGTGGAATCCAAGCATCAACCTGCTCCATAAGATCACGGACTGACTGCTCCCACTTAGCTTCGCCATTGATAGCACCAAGAGCAGAACCGCGAACTATAGGAGTGTTATCGCCATCGAACTCATAGAAACTAAGAAGCTCACGCATCTCCATCTCCACGAGATCAAGCATCTCCTCATCGTCAACCATATCACACTTGTTCATGAACACAACTAGACGAGGCACGTTCACCTGACGAGCTAGAAGGATGTGCTCACGAGTCTGTGGCATAGGACCATCTGTAGCAGCAACCACGATGATTGCACCATCCATCTGAGCAGCACCAGTTACCATGTTCTTTACATAGTCGGCGTGACCAGGGCAGTCAACATGTGCATAGTGGCGGTTAGCAGTCTCATACTCTACGTGAGAGGTGTTGATAGTAATACCACGCTCCTTCTCCTCTGGTGCGTTATCGATAGAATCGTAAGAGCGAAGCTCAGTGAAACCATCCTTTGCAAGCACAGTAGTAATAGCAGCAGTAAGAGTAGTCTTACCGTGATCCACGTGACCTATCGTACCGATATTCACGTGTGGCTTCGACCTGTTAAAATGTTCTTTTGCCATAGTTCAATAACAATAAAATATATTTGAGTTTATATTACATCTCAGTCAAGACGCAAGAAGCAACAGCAACACTCTAAGGCATTCTACCATTCTCTTAGCGCAGAGTTAAGTATCATCTATACGACTCTCTACGCACCCACTCCACGCACCTTGTCCCTCATATTCTCTTGAGCCGATGCCGGGATTTGAACCCGGGACCTCTTCCTTACCAAGGAAGTGCTCTACCACTGAGCTACATTGGCAATCACAAACAATGTGAGCGGAAGACGGGGCTCAAACCCGCGACCCTCAGCTTGGAAGGCTGATGCTCTATCAACTGAGCTACTTCCGCAAATTTCCCAAAACGCCCGCTTACACGCAGAACATCTTTAAGACCTATAGTGGGCAGTGATGGATTCGAACCACCGAAGGCTAAGCCAGCTGAGTTACAGTCAGCCCCATTTGGCCACTCTGGTAACTGCCCATTACAGCGCCTACATTCCTAGCAAACCTTGCCAAGCAAGTATTGTAGGCTGAACTGGTTGCAAAGATACGCAACTTATTTCTTTCCACCAAACATTTCCCAAAGTTTTTTGATCCTACTCATTATATCCTCCACACAATATAATATAAATACACACTATACAGAGGAGGTCCCACACTAACCAATAAGGATATAATAAGGAATAATACGCACCATGAGCAAATCGGGAACAAAGTAAATAATGCTCTCGCATATATAACGATGGCGGCACAGTTACGCAACTATGCCACCACCTCACAACTCTCTCTGCAGTTATCCAATATCGTATCTACAATTGCGTTAGCATAGGACTGCAGTTAGTAACTCACTCTACAACCCAACGAGTGAGATGATTTAGATGTTTCTGGATATCCTGATCAGGATTACGCTCTTGTACCTCAATCAATTGCTGAGACACTTCAAAATCATATGCTGGAGCCTCTACATCCCGAATTACTCCGAGGGCAATTGGCATCCCTGGCTGGGTATGCATCATTGCCAGCAAAGAGTGCAACACATGATTTTGCGTAGTCGCATCGTGCACCAGAATATCTTCTAGTTTCACACCATTCTCTCCAATTGTCACGCTCTTGAGTTCAAAGCCCTCCAAAACAAGACCTTTATTACGATCCTTACCGTAAATCATAGGCTCGCCTTGCTTGAGCACAATGGTCATATCGTCACGCACTTCCTTATCGGAATACTGCTTATGGATACCATTATTAAAGATAACACAATTGACCAAAGCCTCCACAACAGCCGCACCTCTGTGCTTTGCTGCCGAGAGCAAACAATCCTTAGTAAGCGCCAACTCTACGTCAATAGTACGAGCGAAGAAGTTTCCCCTTGCACCCAAAACCAATTCCGCTGGGATAAAAGGGTCTTCCACCGTACCAAATGGAGAAGACTTAGATACAAACCCTCTATCACTTGTAGGAGAATATTGCCCTTTGGTAAGGCCATAAATCTTATTATTCATAAGGATGATATTAAGATCTACATTACGCCTAATCGCATGGATAAAGTGGTTACCGCCAATTGCCAGAGCATCGCCATCGCCAGATACAGACCACACACTGAGGTTTGGATTACTTACCTTGACACCAGTGGCGATAGAAGATCCACGTCCGTGAATCGTATGCATACCATAAGTGTTCATATAGTATGTCAGACGAGACGAACACCCGATACCACTCACAACCACTGTCTCATGAGGAGCGACACCAAGCTCTGCCATCGCCTTATGAAGTGAATTGAGGATGGCATGGTCGCCACATCCTGGACACCACTTCACAGGACCAGCACTCTTAAAGTCCCTTGGCTCGTACTTTAGACCATTGGGTTTTGCCCCGTTTACCTGATTTATCTTCATTGCATTATACTCCTACTAGTTATTTATTGCAGCCATTTAGGATCTGATTGACAAAGTCAACAATACCTTCGACCTTCAAAGGCTGTCCCTCAACCTTATTGTATCTAAAGATATTGAGACCGCTGATCTGACCCGAAATGAACTGAGCAAATTGACCCATACTCTGCTCAACAATAACGATATTCTTATATCGTCTGAGAACTTCCTCAGTATTCTTAGGTAGTGGATTGATAAACTTGAAGTGAGTCATTGCCACGCCTCTACCATCCTTCTCCATTTGGTCTACAGCAGAAAGGATATGTCCATACGTACTACCCCAACCAACAACGAGAGTATCTGCCGATTCATCACCATAAACTTCGAGTAATGGAAGTTCCTCAGCAATACGTGCAATCTTTTCCTGACGGAATTGAACCATCTTGCTATGGTTCGTTGGCTCAGTACAGATAGCTCCAGTATCGCTGTGCTTCTCGAGACCACCAACACGGTGCATGTACCCCTCTGAACCAGGGACAGCCCAGTACCGAACGAGGCTCTTCTCGTCACGCATATAAGGAGTCCAAGGTTTATCTCCCTTGTAATACTCCTGTACATAGCGTGGAGTGATAGTAGGATAAGTGCTTAAGTCAGGTATTCTCCAAGCCGAAGCACCATTACCAATAAAGGCATCTGTGAGCAATATCACAGGAGTCATGTGCTCAACAGCAATCTTAGCAGCAGTAAATGCGGCGTCGAAGCAGTCATTAGGCGAAGTCGCTGCAATCACCACTAATGGACTCTCTCCATTACGTCCATGTAACGCCTGTAGGAGGTCTGTCTGCTCACTCTTGGTGGGCAAACCAGTAGAAGGACCACCTCTCATCACATCGATAAGGACAAGTGGTAGCTCTGCCATCACCGTATAGCCCAGCGCTTCACTCTTAAGAGCGAGACCCGGACCAGACGTTGTGGTCACAGCCAGCGATCCAGCATAAGAGGCTCCGATAGCAGTACAAATACCCGAGATCTCATCCTCTGCTTGCACCGTCTTAACCCCGAGATGCTTTAGCTTAGCCAATTCATGAAGGATATCTGTAGCAGGAGTGATAGGATAACTACCGAGGAATAGACCTAGACCAGCCTTATCTGCTGCAGCCACCAAACCATAAGCGGTTGCAGTGTTACCGTTGATATCGGTATAATTGCCTGGCTTCTGATCACGCCCTTCGATACGATAGGTAGTGGTCGTAGCATGGATATTATGCCCATAGTTATATCCATCGGTAAGAATCTTCAGATTGGCTTTGAGTGCCTCCTGTTTCTTTGAGAACTTCTTCTGGAGCTGCTGCTCTGCTGGTGCTATCTCTTTATTATACAGCCAGAGAATAAGACCTAGAGCAAACATATTTTTACTCCTATCAATAGCCCTCACGTCCATACCTGTATCCTTGAGACCATCTCGAACCATCTCAGAGATAGGCACTTCAAGTACCTGAACATGGTTCAAACCGAGCTCTGTAAATGGATTGTCCGTCTTGTATTCTCCCTTTTTCAGCCCCGCTTCATCGAAAGCACTGCTATCAATGATAATGGTAGCTGTTTCCTTGATATTCTTGGTATTGACCTTGAGAGCCGAGGGGTTCATGGCGACCAATACATCTGCATAGTCACCAGGAGTATAGACCCCTTCAGTTCCGATACGCACTTGGAATCCCGATACGCCCCCAAGGCTACCCTTTGGAGCACGAATCTCCGCAGGGTAGTCAGGGAATGTTGATATCTGATTGCCCAATATTGCAGAGACATCAGAGAAGATTGAGCCAGTTAGCTGCATACCGTCTCCAGAGTCTCCTGCAAATCGTACTACCACATCATTTAGTACCTGGACACTTGGCTTTTCGTTCATAATATATTCTTTTTCCTTCGCTTTAGTTCATTGCCCAGATCTCTTCGTCTGTTGGCACAGTGATAGTTGTGGACATGCGTGCGATACGCGTGATATTCATGAGGTGCTTGTAAGTTAGGTTCTCTGAGATAGAGTTGTTACCCCAGCTACCGCAACCCAAAGTGGTGGTTACTGACAAACCGTTCTGAATAGAACCACCTGCCGTAATAGAGCAAGGTGCATTCACAATAAGGCGAGACACCTTAATATCATTACCTGCCTTGATAATATTACCTTGGTTATTAGAATGGATACCTGCAGAGTGACCGCTACCCTCCATATTGAGGTTCTCATTAGCGATAGCGATGGCCTCGTCAAAGTGCTGGTAAGGCAGACAAGTCATAACTGGGCACATCTTCTCCTTACAGATAAGGTCGGCAGTAGCTACTCCCTTGGCAGGCACTACGAGGATACGAGTTCCCTCTGGAATCTCTATACCAATCATCTTAGCGATGATCTCAACATCCTTACCAACTACATCGCGATTGATAGCGTTATTCTTGAAGATGGTATTCACAGCCTGGTCATGATACTCTTCAGGAACGAAGTAAGCACCATTACGCTTGAATGCACCGAAGATCTCTTCCTTATATTTCTCAGGATAGATGAAGCACTGCTCACCAGAGCAAATGATACCATTGTCGAAAGACCTACCTCTGATAATGATATCAGCAGCTTCGTCGAAGTCATTGATATTCTCATCGATGATTACCTGCACATTACCTGCACCTACACCGAAAGAAGGTTTTCCAGATGAGTAAGCAGAGTGCACCATACCCATACCACCAGTAGCGACTACTACATCCACTAGCGACATAAGCTCCTGAGTCTCATCAAGACCTGGAGTCTCTAGATACTGTACCAAGTTCTCAGGCACCTTTAGCTCTTTTAGCTTTGCCTTGATAAGCTCTATCGTATGCCCTGAGCAATTCTTTGAGCGTGGGTGAGGTGAAACGATAATAGCATTCTTTGCCTTCAGTGCGAAAGCGATATTTGCCATTGGGGTCACGATAGGATTGGTTGTAGGAGTGATTGCACATACAACGCCCACAGGCTTAGCAATCTTCATAAGACCTGTACCTTCCTCAACACCTATTACACCCATTGTCTTCTTGCCCTGAAGGTTACTCCAAACACCCTTAGACTTATTGCGGTTCTTAGCCACCTTATCTTCGTAGCGACCCATACCAGTCTCATCTACGGCCTCACGAGCTAGCATTTCGGCATTGTCATAAACCACCTTACAGAGCTCCTTTACTACATGGTCTGTACTCTGCTGGTCGAACTTCCTCTCAAACTCCTGCTGTGCCACCCTTGCGAGTGCCACCATCTCCTTAATATCCATAATGTTAGTATAATGTTGATTATTATTGGCTAGAACAATTTCTTATAAATATCTCTTATTTCATCCCTAGTCAGAGGCACATAGTTATTGGCAAGAAGCCTCTGCTGAGTAGCTATTACAGCATCTGCGAAGCCCTCAATCTCCTCCTCCTTCATACCATAGGTATGGAGCTCGTTCTTAGAGATAAGTGCTGACAAAAGCTTATCCATCTCCGCGAACACCTCAGATGGCTCACACACAAGCTCCTTAGCGAGCTTCTCTTTGAGCTCCACAATACGACCATTAGGCTCCTTCTGCTCATAGACCATGAATACCTCGGTAAAGAACTGATAGTTGGCCTCACCGTGAGGAACATGGTAAGCACCACCTAGAGGATATGAAAGCGCATGGACTGCTCCCACGCCAGCATTACCGAAAGCGATACCTGCAAAGTTACTTGCCATAATCATCTCTCCCATAGCACTAAAGCGGAAGGTCTCTCCACGTTCCTTGATTTTACGGAAGACATCGATGATAATGCGCCAAGCCGCCTCACTAAATATCTCAGTGTATGGATTAGCCTTAGGAGACACGTATGCCTCTACTGCGTGAATCAGTGCATCGATTGCACTACATGCGTAGAACTTAAATGGCAATCCCTTAAGTAGCTCAGGGATAATCACTGCATTATCAGCTACGATAGCGTCATCGGCAAGACCCATCTTGGTTCCCCTACTCTTTATCTCTGCAATAGAGATATTAGTTACCTCACTACCAGTACCACAAGTAGTAGGCACTACGATAAGCTGCTTGCCCTTCTCTAGTGGCAGCTTGCGGTCAAAGGCAAGTAACACATCATCCTTGAGTCCCTTGAGCACAAAGAGCTTAGAGATATCTATTACAGTACCACCACCAATAGCGATGACTCTATCAAACTCCTTGTCTTGCACGTCATGGAGTATCTTATTCATCATCTCGTCGGATGGCTCTCCCACACCATACTTCTCCTGCATCACGAAGTGACACTTGAGGTTACAAGCCTTCATAAAAGGCTCATATAGGAAGTCATTGGTGATTACCAAATCTCTCTCTCCAAGATTGAAAGCCTCTGCAAACTCTGCGAATGACTCGAAGCGATCAATAGTCGTCTTTAGCTTGAATAGTTGCATATTAGTATATAGAAATAGATTATTTTTCAAACCTTTCGGCATAAGCTGCCTCTAGCTCTGCCCTAAACTGTGGATGAGCGATAGCGATAAGAGCCTTGGCTCTCTCCCGTAGGGTTTTGCCTTTGAGCTTAGCAATACCATACTCTGTCACAATATAGTCCACATCGTTGCGTGGGGTAGTCACTGCTGCGCCCTCTGCGATAAGTGGCACGATACGTGATGAGGCACCACGGCTTGCTGTAGATGGCATAGCAATAATGCTTCTACCGCCCTTAGATCTTGCAGCTCCACGAACGAAGTCTACCTGACCACCAGGACCGCTAATCTGTCGCAACCCGATACTCTCCGAGACGACTTGCCCCATGAGGTCTACCTCCACACAGCTATTGATGCTCACCACATTGTCATTCTGTGCGATCACAAAAGGATCATTGACATAGTCCACAGGATACATCTCCACACTATCATTGCCATTAACAAAGTCATAGAGTGCCTGAGTACCCATCAAGAAGGTAGCTACAATCTTTCCAGGATTTATCTGCTTACGACTACCATTGATGACCCCTGCATTCACTAGCTCTAGAATACCATCAGAGACCATCTCGGAGTGGATACCAAGATCTTTCTTGTCCTTTAGGAATAGCAGTACAGCATCAGGGATGGCACCAATACCTAGCTGAAGGGTGTCGCCATCCTTTACAAGCTGGGCACAGTTCTTTCCTATAGCTTCTTCTACCTCCTTTATCTCTGTTGGGGCAATAGTATGCAGCGGATAATCCGCCTTTACGATATAATTTATTTTAGAGATGTGAATGAGATTATCACCGCCTACAAACGGCATCTGACGATTCATCTCTGCAATCACAATCTTAGCATTCTGGGCTGCTGGCTTGGTGTAATCACATGAAACACCGTAGCTACAATACCCTTCTTCGTTAGGATAAGAGACCTGTATCAGAGCTACATCAGGATCCAATAGCTCTCCTGGAGCCATCAGACTAGGCACCTCAGAGAAGTACCCAGGGAAGAAGTCTACTCTCCCCTCCTTCATGGCCTGTCTCATATTTCCACCAATAAAGTTGGTAATATGATGCAGATGCCCCTCCATCTCAGGAGCATTGCAAATACCTTTACCCAGTGTGAGCATGTGGAATACCCTCACATTGTGGTACGCTTCGTAATTATTGATTAGCGCATCCACACACAATTGTGGTGCTCCAGCGGCATGTGCCACGACCACTAGATCGTTGTCTTTTATGTGTGCAACCGCCTCTTCCGCAGTGACCTGCGGAACATTATCTAAGTTGTTCCAGTCCATATAATCGGTTGGAAATATGATATTTAACTATCTACGAATAATCTTCAGAGCCTCTTGGATTAAATTCCGACTTACTCCTCTATCTACCTCTACCTTGAGAGATGGGACTCCAAGACTCTCCTGCAGAGCCTGCAAGATAACTTCCTCAATGGTATCACTGAGTGAAGGACAAGATTGGCAAGCGCCCGAGACTTTTAGCCTCACGGTAGTACCCTCGATATCTATGAGATGTATGTCGCCCCCATGTGCTTGCAGACGAGGTCTAACTCGTTCTGCAAGCACGGCGGCAACAGTTTCTTGGGATATATGAGTATTGATGTCTTGCATTTCAGTTTACTTCTCCCTACTATCTAGAGAGGTGTCTACTCCTGCGATGTTCCTAGCCAATTGTTTCTTAGCCTCCATATTGCACTGGCGAGAAATCATAATACGCTGAGCTTGTGGCGAACCAGCACCGTGTAGGCTCTCTGTACGATAACCCACTGCAGCAGTACCGAGGGTAAGGTTTTCAATAAGGCGAAGCACACGCATACGATTAACAGTAGCAGTACCCTTAGCACCTACCAAGTATTTCTTGATGATTGGACCAAGTTCATCGTGCTTAAGGTCGGCCTCAGATGGCATGGTCACCATCAGACCACCAGCGATATCCTCAGCCAGACGAGTAATCTCGTAAGGCAGACGGGTAACATTCTGCTTGCAGACATTGGCAAGAAGCATATCAATCAGATAGTTACCTGATGCTGTAGGCTTACCCTCGGCAGAACATGCGATACCGCAGCTATAGAGGGTCTCATTGAGGTGTACCATCTCTATCAGCTTATCCTTGATATGTGAAGCCTTTGGTACACCATTATAGTCGGCAGCAAGTGCAGCAGCACCGATAAGTACATCACCTACACCTACCTTACATCCACCGTAAGACTGTCTGTGGTAACCAGCAAAACGCTCTACCAGCATATTAGAGAACTGGTACTCACGGCACATAAAGATACGATCATTAGGAACGAAGACATGATCCATTACGAAGAGTGTCTCATGACCACCGAACTGAGCGTTACCAAGGTCTATCTCCGCTCCTGGCTCCATCTTCCTAGTATCGCAAGACTGACGACCATATATGATGGTCACACCCTCAGCGTCACTTGGGATAGCGAAAGAAACTGCATAGTCTGCATCCTCCTCCTTCATGGTGCAAGTAGGCATGATAAGATGCTCATGAGAATTAACTGAACCAGTCTGGTGTGCTTTAGCACCAGTAACGACGATACCGTCGGGGCGAATCTCATCGATATGAACGTATAGGTCTGGATCCTCTTGCTGAGATGGAGAGAAGTTACGATCACCCTTAGGGTCGGTCATAGCACCGTCTACTACGAGGTCATTCTCCTGCACATACTCAAGGTATTTCTTGAAGCGCTGGTGGTAGTCAGTACCCAAGGCCTCATCCATCTCATAAGTGGTACTCCATACAGCGTTGAAGGCATCCATACCCACGCAGCGCTGGAAACATGAAGCAGTCTTCTGACCCAAAAGGCGCTGCATCTTTACCTTATTCACGAGGTCCTCAGTACTCATATGGATATGACAGAATCGGTTGATCTTCTTACCTGTGAGGCAAGAAGTAGCCGTCATCACATCCTTGTACTCATCTTGCTGTGCAAGCTCATAGGTCATAGCCAATGAGTTGAGGGATGGTCTGATCATAGGATGGTCTACTGGGTTATCGATCTTCTTACCCATAAACCATACGTTTAGATTTAGCTTTCTCAGGCTCTCAATGTACTCTTCTCTTGTCTTCATATCAGTACTTCTTAGAGTGGTTTGTATCAATATATCTACTACTATTCAGTCACCATCATTTTTTTGCTAGGAGATATAATCGAAACACTAAAAAGACTAGATACAGAGCCAGATACCAAATGCCACTAGATTCCTTTCGACAAGGAATGTACGGGTTTGCTATAAGAAGCAATGATGCTCCTCTGCTAGTAGCAACAACAAAAACTCAGTCTTAGTACAAATGTCGTGTTTTGTCTTCAAATCCCCGAAAACAAAAAAACCATCATCCAAAAAGGCAGGTCTTCTGACTCATTCTGTCAACCAAGGTTGTCGCTTTGCAGTCTTCCCATGAATCGCCCACCTTACGGAGGCTCTATCCACAGTGACTTTATAGAAGGCAAAGCTGTCTTACAGAATATACAGCTGAGGGCTCAGTCCCAGACTCTCACTGGGTTCCCTTTTCAATTGAAGCGCATGGGTTACGCACCACAATCACCTTTTCGGGGTCAAAGTTAGGCATTTATTACTAATTAGCCAAACTTTTCAGCAATTATCTACCACAGCCCTCACTTTCCCCTATTTTCACCCAATATTTAAGGTTTGCTAGAGAATATACAAGCATTTTATATCACTTAGATAATATAGGTGGTTGTCCTCATGAGAGCAACATTTTTGGCTCGCGCGAGCACCCAAATTTATTCCTAGGAATAAAAACATTTATCTGTACAAATAAATTTATTTATTCCTAGAGAAAAATACGCTTAATATCGCTCATAAAAATGATGCCTCTACGGAGGAGAGATGTAGGGGTACAATAAGAATTGAGGAACTATGGGTTTCACAACCCCTAGTTCCTCATCCCTCTCCCCGAAGCCACCTTATAGTCAACTATTTATCAGCCTTAACAGGTAATAGATCTACGCAATGTACCTTAAAGTTAACAAATAACTTATAACCATTATTGCTTGAGCTCACACAGAAAATCATTGGTTTAGGTTTTACACGATCCACAGATGTCATCTTAATAATATCAGCGATGGTAAATTCAATCGTACCCTTAGCCAGATGCACATCCTTTGAGGGTGAGCTAAATCGCATACTTAAGTTCGTAGTAAAATTGACACGCTGACGGAGAAACTCCTCCATGTCCATATTTTCTGGTTTGGAAATAGTAATATGCGCCCTTTGTGGGGAATCAACGGGATAAGGGAAATAAATATCATTAAGAATACTTTGATAATTATCTCTACTTCTATCAAAGATATATTTCTGCTCAACCTTTAGGGCACTATTATGAGCCTCGAGCCCACAGTGACCATAGACCCAAATGGTTCCACCATAGTAAGAAAAACCCTGTAGAGAAACTACCTCAGAAAGGATATCAACGCCCCGACAATCGGGGATAAACTCCCTCTTGGTAATGGTATACTCCGTGGCTTTCACCACTCTAGCCACAGAATTATCAGAGACGAGACGTAATTGGAAAGCGATTGGAGGAAGCTTGCCTAGCGGAATCTTAGATATCATAAAGTTCTTACATCCTTCCCATCCCTTCTCTACGATTATAGAGTGGTCATCTACGCCACCACCGATAGCTACGAAGTTGATAGTACTACTATCGAGTACCTTTCTGTACTTAGCCTCTAGTTCGCCATTGATATGTAGTTTCTCCACTGCAGCCTTCAGAGCGGCTTCAACCTCTTGGAGTGAATGGCTCGTCTCTACAGACATGAATACCATCCTACCGTAGTCGATATTGCTGATATATACTGGTTGGTAGTCCTTAATCACCTTAGGATCTACAGTCTTAAATATCATCTTAGGGATATCCATAGTCACAGAGTATTGCTTCTGGATAAACTTGACGAGGAAGTGGTTCTTATTGTTCTCAAAATTGAACTTCAAGTTGGTAGACACCTTGATAGCACCATTATCGAACCCAGCACCCATCTTAAAGTTGACTTCATCCATGGATCGCACTTCGTCAATACTACTGGTAGTTAAAGCAGAGCCCTCCTTAAAATTAATCTGTCCCCACTCATTAAGTGCCTTACGGTAGTCACTCATCTGAATATTCTCAAACTCTCTAGAGATCTTATCATTATCGCCTTCCTGAGTGCGTCGATCTATAGAAATCTTAATTTTAGCGCGGTCAATATCTGAAATTACTGCATAGGTACCATCACCAATAGTATTGCCGCGAAATACTACGCCTGGGAATAGGACATCATTAGTAGGATTGAGCAACACCGACTCATCGAATACCTCGGAGAGCTTGTAGCGGCGAGAAGTCTTGACCCACCAGCCAGGTTGTCCTTTTTCGTTTACACCTGGTTCACGATCAGCAGCACTCCTTGCCGCTCTTAATACTCCATCAGGTAAAAATCCAATCTCTACAGGGCGTCCATTCTCAGGGAAATCAGTAGCACGCAATGAAGTTACGCCATTGTGGACGGGTAGACCTGTGAGATAAGCCGTGATTGACTTGTTGTTCGTTAGGACTTCATTGCCATTCGGAGCATCTTTAGTCTGAGGGCTACAAGAAGCAAATACGAGTGCCGCTACAATTGAATAACCAGCGAGCGTTAGGCTCTTGAGAAAAGTTGTCTTAGAAGTCATCATAATTCACACAATTAGTTATTACACTTCCGTTAAAATACTCTTTTGTTTTGCCAACCAATGTCAAGTAGCTACTTATACCATAATAACAACACCTAAATGAAAATACTGCATGACTCTGGTAAAATTTTTATCGGTCCCTCTACACATTAATATATATACATTAAATGAGCAGTATTCCTTATCATTCTAGGCTAATCAGGCGAGTTTATGAAGTAATCTCCGAGAATAGCATGGATATTTCACACAATTTGGGTAGTTTTGTAGCGATTTAAATAAAGCAGGAAATCTATGGAGTGTAAAATCGGCACTGTGAAAGAAATAAAGGGGGACAAGATGCTGGTACACATTGAGCGCCACTCTGCTTGCAGTCAGTGCCACGCCAAGGGAGCTTGCTCTTCAGCTGACAAGGATAGTCAGTTGCTAGAGGTACAAGAGTTTCCATTAGGGCTCACGGAGGGTACGAGGGTACGCATCGTAGCCGTTGAGGGTGGCACGCCGTTGAAAGCAGTACTCTTTGCCTTTGTAATCCCTATTGTACTGATAGGCATTGGCGCAATTGTGATGAACCACCTCGAGACCAAGGAGACCACCATGCTCCTTATAATGTTGTGTGGAATCTTGTCGTACTGTGGAGTCCTATGGCTCCTAAGAGGTTATTTTGAGAAGACTTTCAGGCTGAAGGCTGAACTCGTTGATTGAAAATAATAAGATACAACTAATTGATATAACTATTTTATGGTTGGAGTAACTATTGCATTCCTCGCCATCGTGGGCGCTTTAGCCGCTGGACTACTCTTCGCGGTATCCAAGAAGTTCCATGTGGAGGAGGATGCTCGAATTGAGCAGGTAAATGAGATTCTCCCTGGCGCCAACTGCGGTGGCTGCGGTTACCCAGGTTGCTCTGGATTTGCTCGTGCCTGTGTAGAGGCAGAGTCTATGGATGGGCTTTTCTGCTCTGTAGGTGGCAACGATGTGATGCTCAAGGTAGCCGAGACGCTTGGCCGTGCAGCTGTACAGGCTGATCCTAAGGTGGCTGTAGTACGCTGTAATGGCAATTGTGAGGCGCGCCCAAGAATCAATCAGTACGATGGCGCTAGCACCTGTACTATTGCTGCGGCTACTTACGGTGGCGAGACAGGCTGTACTTTTGGCTGCTTCGGATTAGGCGATTGTACGTTGGCTTGCGGGTTTGACGCTATTCACATCAATCCTACTACAGGATTGCCCGAGGTAGACGAAGAGAAGTGTACTGCCTGTGGTGCCTGTGTCAAGGCTTGCCCTAAGATGATCATAGAGCTAAGGAATAAGGGGCCAAAGGGTCGCCGTGTATTTGTCTCTTGTGTCAATAAGGAGAAGGGCGGCGTAGCTCGCAAGGCGTGCAACAATGCCTGCATAGGTTGCTCTAAGTGCGAGAAGGAATGTAAGTTCGACGCTATCACAGTGGAGAACAACCTCGCCTACATCGACCACAACAAGTGCCGACTATGCCGCAAGTGCGTAGAGGCATGCCCTACCGGCGCTATCCATGAGGTTAACTTCCCTCCACGTAAGGAGAAAGTGGAGGCGGCAGCTACGGCAGAAGCTTAAAGTAGAATATATAAGATACCTTATAATATATAGGCGTATGTTGAAGACATTTAGAATAGGTGGTGTACACCCGCCAGAGAACAAACTATCGGCTGGCAAGGCTATCGAGGTGCTACCACTACCTGAGGAGGTACAGATACCTCTAGCTCAGCACATAGGGGCACCAGCTGTAGCGCTGGTGAAGAAGGGAGACGAGGTGAAGGTAGGAACCCTCATCGCCAAGGCAGGGGGCTTTGTCTCTGCCAATATTCACTCTAGTATCTCTGGCGTAGTACAGAAACTAGAGGAGGTGGTCGATGCTTCGGGCTATCCCAAGATGATGATTACCATCAAGAGCGATGGCACGGATACCTGGGAAGAGGACATAGACCGCTCTACCACATTGGTGCGCGAGGTGACAATGGCACAAGCCGATATCGTGGCAAGAATTGCAGACCGCGGCATCGTAGGTATGGGTGGCGCTACTTTCCCCACCAATGTGAAGCTACTCCCCCCTAAGGATCAGAAGGCAGAGGTCGTTATCCTCAATGGTGTGGAGTGCGAGCCTTACCTCACTGCCGACCATCGTCTTATGCTGGAGCACGGCGAGGAGATTTTGGTTGGTCTCACTATCCTAATGAAGGCTGCAGGTGTTTCTCGTGGCGTAGTAGGTATCGAGAATAATAAGAAAGACGCTATCGCACACCTAGAGAGCCTAGCAAAGAACTATCCAGGTGTGGAGATACAGCCCCTCAAGGTACGTTACCCTCAGGGCGGTGAGAAACAACTGATTGATGCCGTACTCGGTCGCCAGATTAAGAGCGGGCAGCTCCCTATCACAGCGGGTGCTATCGTACAGAACGTAGGTACCGCCTATGCAGTCTATGAGGCGGTACAGAAGAATAAGCCACTCATCGAGCGCATTGTGACCGTAACCGGCAAACAGCTCTCCAACCCTTCCAACTTCCTAACACGCATCGGCACTAGCAGTGCCGCTCTGATTAAGGCCGCAGGAGGTGTACCAGAAGGAACTGGCAAGATAATCAGCGGAGGTCCTATGATGGGTAAGGCGGTAGTAAACGACCATATCCCTGTAGCTAAGGGAACGAGTGGCATTCTACTCCTACCTACTCAGGATACAAAGCGCAAGCCCATGCGCAACTGCATCCGCTGTGCTAAGTGTGTAGGCGCTTGCCCTATGGGGCTCAACCCCGCTTACCTGATGAGAGATACTGTATTTAAGGATTGGGAAGAGCTCGAACGTGGCAACGTAGTAGACTGTATTGAATGTGGCTCTTGTAGCTTCACTTGCCCTGCCAATCGCCCACTTCTCGACCATATCCGTCAGGGCAAGAAGACAGTGATGGGTATCATCCGTAGCCGTAAATCCTAACGAATAGATCGAAGCAAAGAGATATGTCAAATATGCACAAACTACTCGTATCACCCTCTCCACATATACATAGCGGCGACACCATTGAGCGCAATATGTATGATGTGATCATCGCTCTCATACCAGCCTTTGGAGTATCTATCTACTTCTTCGGGCTCGACGCTCTGTGGGTGACCCTTACCTCCATCCTTGCTTGTACCCTCTTTGAGTGGGTAATAAGCCGCTTCCTATTAGGTCGCAAGGAGATTACCGTTCTCGATGGTTCAGCTGTACTCACCGGCTTGCTTCTAGCGCTCAACCTCCCCTCTACCCTCCCGCTATGGATTGTAGTGGTTGGTGCTCTTGTAGCGATTGGTATCGGCAAGATGAGTTTCGGTGGACTAGGTAATAACATCTTCAACCCTGCTATCGTAGGTCGTGTGATGCTCCTCATCTCCTTCCCAGTGCAGATGACCTCTTATCCAAGTCCTCTTGGAGAGAAATTAGTATCTGCTGGTACTGAGGCTGCGTCTGGCGCTAGTCCTCTACTAGATGCGACCTCTGGAGCTACCCCGCTAGCCATAGCTAAGGGAATTACCAAGGGTGCCGAAGGCTTCACAATGGATAAGCTCCCTGAGCTCACCGACAACCTCCTAGGTATGGTAGGTGGCTCAATGGGTGAGGTAAGTGCCATAGCACTCCTCATAGGCTTTGCTTATCTACTCATCCGCAAAGTCATCACTTGGCACATCCCAGTAGCTATCATTGCTACCGTTGCCATCTTCGCAGGCATTATGAATGGCGTGAGCCCTGATGTATATGCAGGACCTCTATTCCATATCCTCAGCGGAGGACTCCTACTCGGAGCTATCTATATGGCTACCGACTACGTCACCAGCCCTATGAGCAAGAGCGGAATGCTACTTTATGGTATCATGATAGGTATCATCACTATGCTCATCCGTCTCTTTGGTTCCTATCCCGAGGGTATGTCCTTTGCAATCCTCTTTATGAATGGTATCGTGCCTATCATCAATAGGTATATGCAACCTAAACTCTTTGGAAAAAGTAAGAAAGCATGAAGAAGTTAGCATCAACACTACCCAATATGCTGCTCTCTCTGACACTCATCGCAGCAGTAGCAGCAGCCCTACTCGCTTTTGTGTACCAAACCACAGAGCCAGTCATTAGTGCCTCCAAGATAGCGACCCTCAAGTCTGGTATCGATAGAGTCGTACCAGAGCACGACAACGTGCCATTCGAGGAAGAGCTCATGGTAGACGACTACAAGATCTATCCCGCTCGCAAGGGTGGCGAACTCGTAGGCTATGCCGTAGAGAGCTACACCAATAATGGCTTTGCGGGGCTAGTGAAAGTACTCGTAGGTATCGACAAAGAGGGCAATATCATCGACTACACCGTACTCCAGCAAGCCGAGACCCCAGGTCTGGGTAGCAAGATGGAGGCATGGTTTAGAGGAGAGAAAGGCAGCGTACTTGGCATGAACCTTACCACGCCACTACAAGTAACAAAAGACGGAGGACAGGTGAATGCCATCAGCGCAGCTACTATCTCCAGTCGCGCCTTCCTCGAGACACTCAACGGAGCTTATGCTGTGGTGCAGAAAGCCATAGCAGATGGACAACTAAAGTAACAGACATAGACTATGAATAAGTTAAAGATAATACTCAATGGTATCATCAAGGAGAACCCGGCTCTCGTGTTGCTCCTCGGTATGTGTCCTACCTTAGGAACCACTTCGAGCGCTATGAACGGTATGGGCATGGGACTCGCAACGACCTTCGTGCTCATCTGCTCCAACATAGTGGTATCATCCCTCAAGAGCCTAATTCCAGACTCAGTACGCATCCCAAGCTATATCGTTATCATAGCTACCTTCACTACACTGGTGCAGATGCTTTGTGAAGCCTACGTGCCTGCTCTCTATGCATCACTTGGTATCTTCCTACCACTGATTGTTGTGAACTGTATCGTGCTAGGTCGTGCGGAGTCTTTTGCAGCTAAGCACAATATATTTGACTCTGCTCTCGACGGTATCGGCATGGGACTTGGCTTTACCCTCGCTCTCACCATTATTGGTTTTGTGAGAGAAGTACTCGGCTCAGGCAAGGCATTTGACCTCTCACTCTTCCCAGAGGAGTATGGTGCACTAGTATTTGTGCTCGCTCCTGGAGCTTTCATCGTGCTCGGATTTATTATCGGCATCAAGAATGCCATCGATCGCAAAAGCAATAAGACAGCATAAGAGATATGGAATACATTATACTATTTATCAGTGCGTTACTTGTCAATAACGTAGTATTCACACAGTTCTTAGGTATCTGTCCATTCTTAGGCGTATCCAAGAAGGTAGATACAGCTATAGGTATGGGCGCTGCCGTTACCTTCGTGGTGACAATAGCTACCCTCATCACCTATGCGATACAGAAGCTGGTGCTCGATCCTCTTTCAATAGGGTTTATGCAAAATATTGCCTTTATCCTAGTGATCGCTTCAGTAGTGCAGATGATGGAAATGGTTATCAAGAAGATTTCCCCATCCCTCTTCCAAGCACTAGGAGTATTCCTCCCGCTGATCACCACCAACTGTATGGTACTTGGTGTTGCTATCTCAGTAATTCAGAAAGACTTCAACCTAGGTCAGTCTATCATCTACGCCGTAGGTACAGCAGCTGGTTACACCCTTGCGATTGTCATCTTCGCTATGATTCGCGAGCAGCTCGCCAAGACCAAGGTTCCTGCTGCACTTTCCGGTATCCCTATCGCCCTAATCACAGCCGGCATCCTTGCCATGGCATTTATGGGCTTCTCAGGAGTCGTGTAAATAATAGAATCGGTTCGTAAAGACCGATAGTGGCTGCATAGAAACTTACCTGTGCAGCCACTATTTTATTTGTTCAGAATAGCAATAATCCTTACATTTGCTGTTAATCATGTTAAACACCATTAATCTACACCATCATGAACAAAAGATTACTACTCATCCTTATCTGCCTACTGCCCTTTGCCTCCGATGTAATGGGGCAGAGCGAGCACTTCACCACCTACTACGGTCGGACCATTCAGGTCGGCGATACCCTGTGGATAGGCGCACCAAAGCACTGCAATAGCATTTTCCTCCCCGAGCTCAAAGCAGACAAGTACACCAAAAACAAATATCTTGTCACAGCTGATATGAAGTCCTACTACTACCAACCTCTAGTAGTAGACAGCTTACTTAAGGATAGGATATTGATGGACAATAATTATTCCAATCAAACCATCAACGCCCTTTGCTCCGCATCTAACGGCGCTCAATTCTATGTCAATATTGATAACGCAGTACACAACTATGAGCTTCAGATGGGACAAGGATACAACGAAGCCTACCGCCAGCAATACTCAGAGCTTACCGACCTCACTAAACTCCTCTACTATATCCATACCGAGCAGATCTCAATCGACGACAAAGCCATCCTCAGGTACATCTTACTAGTTAACCCTGAACTCGGAAAGACTTGCGAGCACGACAAGTTTACCTTCCGCAGAGAAAAAGACCACTACCTCTCTCTCCTCAAAGCCGACCTCGCCACCTTCCCCGAAAAGCTAGAGAAGACGACCTTCTACTACCCCAAGAAATTGAATAATGGGCTGGGGAATGACAAGACCTACGACCCCGAAATCAATGGTTATCTGATTACCGAGCTCTACGACTGCAAAGGCTATTATGATTCTGGCTACAACACCCACGATATCTGCCTCCTCCACCAGCCTTGCAAGACCATACTAGAGATGTCCGAGGATAAAGCCGAAGCCTACGAGCGAAAGCTAAAGGGCAATAGTCCGTACCTAAATAGATACGAATACGCCATGGTCTATGTCCGACTCATGCCCTTCGAAAAGGGAGCCTATGTCACTAATGAATATGTCTGTGCCCTACTTCTCGGAGCAGAGATATTTGACCACCCCTCTTGTAAATGCAACTACCTAGGCAACGTCACTTTCGACCCACATCACTACGACAATGTCCTACGAGAGCAAAAGAAAGAGCTCACGAAAAAGAAAATAGAGACCGTAGCAGAAGTCGCTGGCGGAATCCTTGGCATCCTATCGCTATTCTAGTCGCCCCTACTTAGGCGACAACCCTCAACGCCTCAGGCTATACAGTTTCTGTAGTCAGTATATCCGATGACCATTTAGTATATATTAATTGACCATTTAGTATATATTAATTGACCAATTTAGTATATACTAATTGACCCATTTAATATATACTAATTCACCAGATTAGTATATATTAAATGGTCATGCACTATCCATAGGCGGTTAATATGCTCTATATAAAAGGGTTATACACTCATAGTAAGAGCGCCTTACCCTGAATTAGGTTGACCTTTTTCGTGGGTTATCTACCGACCCAGTTGACCTTAGACACCAAAGGTTTCCTTAGTGTATTGACTTCTAGTTCCTACTTTACTTGACCTTGCTCACTAAGTGGTTGACCTCTTCAAGGTGACACACTGCACAGAGGATATTCCGCTGAGTATTGCGGAATAATTGGGCACCCGCCCCTATAATTGGCTAATTATAGTTACATTTGCTACAAATAACCAATAATATAATTAATACAACAGTTTTATGACTACAGCAAATGGCGGGACCCTCCGCGACAAGCCGGCGGTAAGATGGACTGCACTACTATTGCTAGCACTAGCAATGTTTTGCTCCTACATCTTTATGGACATCCTCTCCCCGATTAAAGACCTACTCGAATCTACCCGTGGGTGGGACTCTGATGCTTTTGGTACTTATGCTGGAAGTGAGACCTTCCTCAATGTATTTATCTTCTTCCTCATCTTCGCTGGTATCATACTAGATAGGATGGGCGTTCGCTTCACAGCGATTCTATCTGGTGCAGTGATGATAATCGGTGCCACTATCAATTGGTACGCTGTCACCGAAGGCTTCTCAGGCTCTTCGCTTGAAAGATGGTTTACTGAGAACCTTAATTATATCCCAGTCTTTGACGAGCTTGGGGTTTCACCATTCAATAGCCACATGCCAGCCTCTGCCAAGCTCTCCTCTGTAGGCTTTATGATATTCGGTTGTGGTGTAGAGATGGCAGGTATTACCGTTTCTCGCGGTATCGTGAAGTGGTTCAAGGGCAAAGAGCTAGCACTCGCAATGGGCAGTGAGATGGCACTCGCTAGGCTTGGTGTAGCTACTGTGATGATCTTCTCTCCGCTATTTGCTCGCCTTGGTGGCACTATCGACGTCTCTAGGTCGGTAGCCTTTGGTGTTGTGCTCCTTATGGTAGCATTGATTATGTTTGTGGTCTACTTCTTTATGGATAGGAAGCTCGACCTTGAGACAGGCGAGGCAGAAGAGAAAGACGAGCCTTTCCGCATCAAAGACCTTGGCACCATCCTCTCCAGTGGTGTATTCTGGGTCGTTGCCCTACTTTGCGTGCTCTACTACTCAGCCATCTTCCCATTCCAGAAGTACGCTGTAAACATGCTCCAGAGCAATCTTTCCTTTAGCGTACTCCCCGAAGGCTCATTTTGGGCATCCAATTCGGTAGCTGTTATCCAGTATATCGTGATGATTGTTGTGGCAGCTACGGCATTTGTAAGCAACTTCTCTAAGGGCAAGACCAAGACTCTTCTCCTCATCATCTCCGTGATTACCCTTATTGCATACTGCTATATGGCGTACCGCAGAGAGTCAGCAGAGTCTATCTTCGCTGTATTCCCACTCCTTGCAGTAGGTATCACGCCTATCCTTGGTAATTATCTCGACAACCATGGCAAGGGAGCCTCTATGCTTATGCTGGGTGCTATCCTACTCATTGCATGCCACTTGACCTTTGCCTTTATCCTACCTCAATTCCAAGGCAATAAGATTGGCGGCGTCATCATAGCCTTTACCACCATCCTCGTATTGGGAGCTTCTTTCTCACTCGTTCCAGCTGCTCTCTGGCCAAGCGTGCCTAAGCTGGTGGATAGTAGGGTTATCGGTTCGGCTTATGCTCTTATATTCTGGATCCAGAATATTGGTCTATGGCTATTCCCACTCCTTATCGGTAAAGTGCTCAATGCTTCTAATACCGACATTACAGAAGCAGTTGCCAACGGCACCATGAGCCCAGAAGTAGCAGCTGTGTCTTACAACTACACCAATCCTCTGATTATGCTTGCAGGTCTTGGTGTACTTGCTTTCCTCATGGGCTTTATCCTCAAGAGGATCGACAAAAAGAAGGGCTACGGACTAGAGCTACCTAATATCAAGTAATACAAGACAGCATATACCAAAGATAAGTGGCTATGTAGGCATAACCTATGTAGCCACTTATCTTTGGTAATTAATAGAGTATACGGTGCCCCACACTCAGCACTATTTTGTATCTTTGCTGTGTATTGTACACACTATTAATTAAATATAGATGGAGACAAGGAGATACAAGATATTGGAGCGGGCTACAGGATGGCTCACCTTCCTCATTGCCACAGCAGTCTACCTGGTAACAATGGAGAAGAGTGCTAGTGTATGGGATTGCCCAGAGTTTATCACGACCTTTGCCAAGCTGGAGGTAGGTCACCCACCTGGAGCGCCTTTCTACATGCTGGCATATAATACGCTATCCAACCTATTCCCCTCGGGAGGCTCGTGGATAGCTATTGCTGCTAATGCCATCAGCGCAGTATTCAGTGGGCTGACCATTATGCTCCTTTTCCTCACTACAGCGCACCTCATCAGGCGCGCCGATTGGCTCAAGGGGAGCTGGGTCACTCCTACCTCCATTAGCAAGACCCAAGCCATCCTCTACCTAGGTGGTGGCATGGTAGCTGCGCTTCTCTACGCCTTTAGTGATACCTTCTGGTACAGCGCAGTAGAGGCAGAGGTCTACTCCATGAGTAGCTTCTTCACTGCACTGGTATTCTACCTTATGCTCAAGTGGGAAGAGAATGCCGATAGACCTACTTCCGATCGGTGGATTATCGTGATTGCTTACCTCATGGGACTAAGTGTGGGTGTGCACCTGCTCAACCTCCTTACCATCCCTGCCATGGCACTCATCTACTATTTCCGCAAGAGTGAACACCCTAATTGGAAAGGCGGTATCATAGCGGTACTCATCTCCTTCGTGATTATTGCGGCACTGATGTTTGGTATCATGCAGGGCGTGCCACAGGTGGCAGGTTACTTCGACCTCTTCTTTGTGAACACCCTAGGGATGAGCTTCAATAGCGGATTGGTATTCTATCTCCTTCTTATGATAGCGCTCTTGGGCTACACCTATTACCTCACACTGCGTCGTCCAGTACAGGATAAGAAGCTGCGTGGCGCATTCCTCGCTTCTATTATTCTCATCGGCATCCCCTTCATGGGAGATGGGTGGCTTATCCCGGTGCTTGTGATAGGAGGGTTGGCAACGTACCTCTTCAGGGCTAAGCAACTCCCCGTGCATATCATGAGCATTAGCACCATGAGCATGATGCTTTTCCTCTTTGGCATGAGCACCTATGGCGTTACCCTCATCCGCGCCAATAGCGATGTGCCGATGAATCAGAATAACCCTTCGGATGTATTTGCGCTTCGCTATTATCTCTCCAGAGAGCAATACGGCAATACCCCTCTGATATACGGGCAGACTTATGCGTCGCTCCCCGACTACGACAGCAATGGCAAGGCAAAGACGACCAAGACCACAACCTACCGCCGTGAAGGGAATAAGTATGTTGCTAGCGAGAGTGAGGAGATCGTGTACCGCAGCGATATGAAGACCTTCTTCCCCCGCATGTATAGCAATATGTTGCCCCACTACAAGCAGGGCTACGAGCTATGGGGTAATGTGGAAGGCAAGACCATCACTATCAACGAGCGTGGGCAGACACGTACGGTAGTCATCCCTACCTTCATGGAGAACCTCCGCTACTTCTTTAGCTACCAAGTCAATTATATGTACTGGCGCTACTTCCTATGGAACTTCAGTGGACGCCAGAATGACCTCTTAGGACAAGGAGAGATACACAAGGGCAATTGGATTACCGGCATTCCTTTTGTGGATGCTATCTTCCTCGGCCCTCAGGATAATATGCCCGACTTTGTGACCAACAATAAGGGGCACAATCGCTACTTTATGCTCCCTCTCATTCTAGGACTCTTCGGACTTGTTGCCCAACTACTTGGTGGCAGACGTGAGCGAGAGAACTTCTGGATTATCCTCGGGCTATTCTTCATGACGGGTCTTGCCATTGTGCTCTATGTGAACCAACCGCCTTACCAAGTACGAGAGCGCGACTACTCCTATGCTGGGTCGTTCTACGCCTTTGCTATATGGATTGGTATGGCTGTACCTGCCCTCTATGCGATGGTCGTTAAGGGCAAGAAAGAACAACCAGCTATTGCTGGTGCCTTCACCCTCGTGGGGCTTGCGGTAGTCGGTCTCGTGCTTCAGCAAAACTACGATGACCATGACCGCCATGGTCGTAGTCTCGCCTCCGACTTCGGTAATAACTACCTCGAGAGCTGCGAAAAGGATGCCATTATCTTCTGCAACGGAGATAATGATACCTTCCCGCTCTGGTACGCTCAGGAAGTAGAGGGGGTACGCACCGATATCAAGGTAACCAATACTAGCTACCTACAGGCAGACTGGTATATTGACCAGATGAAGCGCCAGCAGTACGATTCTGCACCGCTCCCTATCTCATGGACACCCGAGCAGTATGGTGGCGAGAAACGACTTGTGGCGTATGTTATCCCCAATACCACCGACACTATCCCTATGCGCACGGGGCTCGACTTCATAGCCTCGGACGACCCTAGGTTCAAGACAGTACCACGTATTGCGCAGCCTATCGACTACCTCCCAGCAGAGTATCTATCTATCCCTTATGATGTGGATAAGCTGGTGCAAAATGGCACGCTACAGCAAGGCGACACCACCTTTATCCACAAACCGGAGATGATCTTCGACTTCAGCAAGAAGCAGTACCTCGGTCGCCATGAACTTATCATACTAGATATGATGGAGACGAACCGATTTGAGCGCCCTATGTACTACGCTATCACGGTGGGTGAAGACCAAAGGATTGGGATGAGCAAGAACTTCCGCCAGACCGGTATGGCGTACCAAATCCTACCTATTGAGGTGCGCGGTACAGGCACAGAGGTAGATCTCGAGCGGATGTACCGCAATGTAACCGAGAAGTATCGCTGGGGTGGTGCGGATAAACCTGGCACTTACTTCGATGAAAATAGTCGTAAGCAGGTGGAGACCTACCGCAGTATGATATTTGCTCCGCTCGCTAGGGGGCTTGCGCTAAAGGGCGATCTCGAAAGGGCAAAACAGGTACTCCGACTTTCGGAGCAAGCGATACTGGAGGAGAATATGCCACACTCTGTCACCTCTCTCCCTCTAGTAGAGGCCTATTACCTCACGGGTCTGAAAGAGGAGGCCGATAGGATAGCGAGCATGGTGATTGAGAGCAAACTGAAAGAACTAGACTGGTTCCTCCGCCTCAAGCCAGAGCTACTTATCAATAGCCTCCCAGCTATCCAAGATGGGGTACTGGTGCTCACCGAGACCATGAGACTATGCGAGAGCCAGGATAGTAAGCTCAAAGAGCAGTATGGCGAGAGGATAGCGCAGTACCAGCAGGCGTTTCTCCAGATCTATAAGACCATCCAAGGATAATGATCATAGAGCAGCCCCCTAGGCTATACCGCAGACTCTTCCCTGGCACTGTATGGCGCATCCCTAGTCTCCCTGGGGAGGCGCAACCCTCGGTGTACCTCACATTTGACGATGGTCCTATCCCCGAGGTTACCCCTTGGGTGCTAGACCTCCTCGCCAGCAAAGGAGTACAGGCTACTTTCTTTTGTGTGGGCGAAAATGTATGGCGGTTTAGACCTATTTTCGAGCGCATCCTAGAGGAAGGGCACACCGTAGGCAATCATACCTACCACCACCTTCAAGGTATGCCCAGTAGCACGCATACCTACCTGCGTGATACGCTCCAGGCAGATGCCCTTATCCTATCGCCACTCTTCCGACCGCCACATGGGCACCTCGGGTGGCGACAGCTCTCAGCCCTGCGCGACCACTTCCAAGTAGTGATGTGGGATGTTGTGACTCGGGATTACTCCAAGTGGATGTCTCCGCAAGATGTACTGGGTACCGTAAAGCGCTACACCCGAGACGGCTCTATCGTCGTTTTTCATGACTCACTCAAGAGCGAGCGCAATCTACGCTACGCACTACCGAGAGCCATTGATTATCTGAAGGAGGAGGGCTATCAGTTCAAGACCCTCTCGGGGCGTAGCGAAACGCTCTCAGACCATTCTATCAACGAAGTTATATGAACGCACCTAAGAATAATATCCAAGGGAAAGTGAACCTAGCGGGACGATTGCTCCAGTGGCTAGGTTGGAGGCCTATCACGACTACACACTTTGAACCCCGAAGTGTGGTATGTGTAGCCCCCCACACCTCCAACCTCGACTTCCTCATCGGCTACCTCTACTATAAGTCGCTCGGCACAGGGATTACGCCTCGCTTTCTGATTAAGAAAGAGTGGTTTTTCTTCCCCTTCAATCTAATATTCAAGGCTCTCGGAGGGCTACCTGTAGATAGAAAGTCTGGAGCATCTTCGGTAGAGCAAGCCATAGAGATGCTTCGCAAAGCCGATCAATTGCATATTGCCATCACCCCCGAAGGCACACGCAAAGCACGGGAGCGATGGAAGACAGGCTTCTACCGTATTGCTATGGAAGCAGGGGTACCCGTACAGCTTGCCAAGATTGATTACTCCAAGAAGGAGGTCGGAATCTTCCTAACCCTCCCAGCTGATAACCCCAATGTAGATGCCGCAGTACTGGATATCCGGAAGCACTACCATAGTTCGATGGCTAAATTCCCCAAAAACTTCGTAGACCTATGACTAGTCCATCCCTCAGAGTAGCTGCCCTACAGATGGAGCAGCAACACATGGATATAGAAGCGAATGTGGCACATCTATGGGAGCTTATAGAAGGTGCTACCTTCGACCTCCTTGTACTGCCCGAGATGTGGACGACAGGTTTTGTGACCAAGGTAGAGGAGCTTACCGAAGCGTATTTCTGCAAAGCGTACGAAGCAGGGCGAACCGCTATGCACCAAGTGGCGAAGCAGTACAATGCCGCTATCTATGGCTCCCTTATTGAACTACAACCGAGTGGCAAACCCGCCAATACAGGTCTCTTCATCACGCCCGATGGCACAGAGACCCGGTACCTGAAGCGACACCTCTTTGGCTACGGAGGAGAGTCCAAGCTATTTGAGGCAGGCGAGGAGCGGGTGCAAGTCACCTATCGTGGGTGGAATATCCGCTTATCCACTTGCTACGACCTTCGGTTTCCTGTATGGCTCCGCCAAGACCCCTCCCTCGGGGACTACGACCTTTTGCTGCTCTCCGCCAATTGGCCTCGCCCAAGGCACATCGCTTGGGAACGTCTTCTCCGTGCTAGAGCCATAGAGAATCAGTGCTACCTCGTAGCCACAAATAGAGTGGGCACACCGCACCCCAAGCTTCAATACCCAGGCTACTCCTTTATCCTCGACGACCTAGGCGACAGTCTTGCAGAGAGCAAAGAAGCAGTAGAGACCCTCCTCTCCTACAACCTATCCCTAGAAGAGCTTACCAAGAGTCGCTCCCGCTTCCCGCTCCTCCCCGATGCCGATTCTTTCAGTCTATAATAGAAATCTCGTATACTAAAACGATTGATCTCCTCTACTGAAACCATTTGCTGTTTCAGTAGAAGAGACAAATCCTTTCAGTAGACGAGATTTGCGTATAGGTCGCATTTATTCTTAACGAAAATGATATTACAAAAGGAAAAGGGGCAACAAATAGCCAGCAAATAGCACAGCACAAGAATATAAACAGCACTCCCCCTTACCCCTTTACGGGGAAAGACCTCCCCATCTTTGTATCTTTTCTCGGAACCGATAATAATGTTGTATATTTACATTTGCTAAATAGACACCTACACCTAATTACTGCGTAAGAAATGGCACATAAGATGAAGAAATTGATCGTGTACTTAAGCATGTTTCTACTTTTGGGAGCATGCTCAAAAAGAAACGATGAAAACAATGAGGCAGATGAGCTTGATGGCAAGATAGTTGTAATACTAGACTCCATTCCAGATACAAAGCGTAAAGAGCTTTTGAATGGTGGGGCTTCGACATATCCTTTTGTCTGTTCGTACATTAATGACGAGTACGAAAAGATCACCTTTCTCTATCCTACTGAGCCCAATCTATGTGACACTATCGTCATCGAAACCAAAAGGAATGCCATCATTTTTAGCAACCACTTCCAAGGTAGCCTATCTACTATTCACTTCCGTCTCAATAAGAATCAAGTATATCATATTGGTTATAGAGATTCCATTCCCTATCTAAAAGACAATGAGGATTATGTCCTCATCAATAGTTATTATGATAGTCTATACCACAATATCTTTATTGATAAAGTAAGTGCTGAACGCAAGGTGGAGAGTATTGGACCACTACTATTTATTGAGTTTGAGTCTTTTCCACCTTCTAAAGATATGATCAAGAATGGGCTCTCAAAACTAATTGACCAAATAGAGAAGGAAGTTGCTTGGCAAGAAAAGTGCATTGATTCACTTTACAATACCAGCCGAATAATAGAGGATGATTATCTTTTACTAAAGAGCGAATTAGACCTGAAAAAACTAATTTTCAATCAAAGTATTAAGGCTAATGGTAGCCATTTCTTTGACGATTTTCAAGACAGATACAGAACGGATTGGGTCTTCGATTATTCTCGAATAGAACAAGACTCCAGTACCTTCTACAATCCTAACTACTGTGAGCTTCTTTCTAATCACTACAATATCGGTCGTCACTTAGGCAATATGGAGGTTTATTCCATAGCCATTATGGATTCTATATTGGTGAATGAAACAATCCCGCCGATGCTTGTGAAATACACTCTCTCCCAGTGCTTAGATCAGATTTACTCAGAGGCACCTTGGGATATCATCCAGAAGAATAGCCAAGAGTATCTTCACCTCTTTCCTTCCTCTGAATTGCCAAGTCATTTGATGCAAAAATACAGTATTGACCCTAGTGCCATTAATGATGTACTTTTGGTCAATCCTCAAGGTCAATCTACAACTCTTCAAGATGTACTTGGTCGATTATATGGGAAAGAGGTAGTATTGGATGTTTGGGCATCATGGTGTTCACCCTGTATGGAAAAAATCAAGGCTGAGAAAGAGAAGCGAGAGCGACAGAAAAGAAAGGGTGTAGAGTATGTCTTTATTACCTTTATGGATAATGAGGCGGATTGGAAGAAAAGAATTGTGGAACTGGGGTTAGAGCAAGAGGAGCATTGCTACTTTACAACCAATAGCCAAACTTCACAGTGGTTTACCGATATGAAGATTTCCTCAATCCCACGTGTGATTAGATACAATAAAGCTGGAGTCATCATTGGCCAAGAGATGTAATAGATTTAGAAAACCAACCAAGAAATGACCCATTTGGGATAGTGAGGACATAATCCGATAGGCTATTGTGATGGGGAGTGAACATACCCCTCTTTTCACTCACGCAAAAATGGTATCTTTGCTCACTTATGAGATTTGAGATAGAACATAGCGACGCACGGTCGTCGGCAAGAGCTGGAGTATTGCACACGCCACATGGTGAGGTGCATACGCCAATATTTATGCCTGTAGGCACGGTAGGCACGGTTAAGGCGGTACACGCCCACGAGCTGAGGGAAGACATCAAGGCGGAGATTATTCTTGGCAATACGTACCACCTCTACCTTCGCCCGGGCACAGAGATTATCAAGGGGGCTGGTGGGATACAGAAGTTCAATAGCTGGAATGGGCCTATGCTCACCGATAGTGGAGGCTTTCAGGTCTTCTCCCTTGCACATCGCCGCAAGATTACTGAGGAGGGAGCGGAGTTTCAGAGCCATATTGATGGTTCTAGACACCTCTTCACCCCTGAGCGTGTCATGGATATCCAGAGAGAGATAGGGGCGGATATTATCATGGCGTTTGACGAATGCCCTCCAGGAGACTGCAACAGACAGTATGCGAGGACGTCGCTCGACCTCACGATGCGTTGGCTCAAGCGGTGCCAGAACCGCCTTGCAGAGACCGAGCCACTCTATGGCTATCCACAGAGCCTATTCCCTATCGTGCAAGGCGCAGGCTTTGCAGACCTCAGGCGAGAGGCAGCAGAGAGGGTAGCCGAACTAGGGGCGGACGGCAATGCCATCGGCGGACTCAGTGTTGGCGAACCTACCGAAGTCATGTATGAGATGATAGAGGTGGTCAATGAGGTACTACCCAAAGACAAGCCTAGGTACCTAATGGGCGTGGGCACTCCTGCCAATATCCTTGAGGGGATAGAGAGAGGGGTAGACATGTTCGACTGCATCATGCCCACCCGCAACGGTCGTAATGGTCAGCTCTTTACTTGGCAGGGCACAATGAATATGCGCAACGAGAAGTGGAAAGACGATCATACACCACTTGACCCCGAGGGCACAAGTTTTGTAGATCATGCCTATACCAAGGCGTATCTCCGGCACCTCATCCGCTCGGAAGAGATTCTGGGACTACAGATAGCGAGTATCCACAACCTCGCCTTTTACCTTGAGCTCGTTCGCCAAGCTAGGCAACACGTCATTGCTGGCGACTATACCGAGTGGAAGGCGGGCGTACTACCACAGCTACAGCAGAGACGATAAGAGGCTATGAGGCTCAGGGAAAAGATTTACAATAAGCTAGGCATTACGAGGATAGACAAGTACATCATCAAGCGCTTCCTCAGCACGTTTGTATTCTCCTTATTGCTTATTCTCCTGATTATCGTAGTCATTGATATCCAGGAGAAGATGGAGGAGTTTATGAATCCAGCTCTCCCCCTCAGCCGTATCCTCGAGTACTATGTGGCTCTAGTCCCTTACTTTGCCAACCTCCTAGCACCGCTCTTTATCTTCATTGCTGTGGTCTTCTTCACGAGTAAGCTAGCAGCACGCTCCGAGATTATTGCCATGCAAGCAGCGGGGATGAGCTTCAAACGCATCCTACGCCCCTATATGATTTCGGCAGCTATCATTGCCGTTATTGCCTTTGTATTCAGCGGATGGATTATCCCTAGGCTTAACGTGACGAGGATTAGCTTCACCAATACCTACGTACAGAATCAAAAGGTAGAGGTCGACGAGAACATACAAGCTGCCGTAGCTCCTGGCGAGATTGTCTACTTTAGTACTTTCGACTCCAGAGAGAATATGGGGTACAACTTCTCGCTACAGAAGTTTGTGGATAATACGCTCGTGAGCCAACTCACTGCGCCACGCATCAGTTACGATAGTCTGCACCACTGGACAGTCTATGACTATCAGATTCGCACCTTTGAGGGACTCAAAGAGCACAACGAATACGGTGCACAGCTCGATACGCTCCTTATCCTCACCCCTGCCGATCTCCTTATCTCAAGAGAAGATGGCGAACAGCTAACCAATACAGAACTCTCCACCTACATAGCACAGCAAAAGAATCGTGGCGTGGGCAATATACAGGCGTTTCAGGTAGAGTATTATAGACGATATGCCTCCATAATGGCAGCATTCATTCTCACCATCATTGGCGTCTCACTCTCAGCACGAAAGGTCAAAGGTGGACTAGGCTTCAATATGGCGATAGGTCTATTTCTCGCCTTTGCCTATATCCTACTCTTTACCATCTCGAGTGCTTATGCCATTAGTGGCGCCCTCACACCACTGGTAGCGGCTTGGCTCCCCAACCTCATCTACACCCCTATCGCCTTTGCCCTTTACCTCAAGGCTCCGAGATAAAGATGGACTACTATCTCTATCTCAATGTGCTGATGCCTCTACCTCTGTCGCAGCCAGTATATACCTACCGGCTCGAGGTAGAAGATCTGGGGGTACCTCAGCTCGTAGGCAAGCTCGTGACCGTGCCTTTTGGTCCGAAGAAGAGCTACACCGGCGTAGTATTAGGACAAAGTAGAGAAGCCCCAGAGCCTGGGCGGCGCCTAAAAGAGGTTATCAAGGTACTCCCTTATCCCCCTATCCCCTCAGCCATTCTCGAGCTTTGGCAATGGGCTGCACAGTACTACATGTGTAGCCTAGGGGATATTTTGGTGGCAGCTGTACAGATAGGCTTTCGCCCCGATGGCACCCAAGAGGAGCGCACCACTAAGGCAGCATTAACCCTAAAAGGTTGGCTCCCCTCCAAGAAGTTCATTAGCGAAGAGCGCTTCCAAGCACATCTCCTCAGTAGCCAAAGAGGGAGCTCGGCAGTGACTAGAGCACTCCACTTCATACTCACCCACTACAAGGAGGGAGACAGGGCACCGATGAGCATCAAGGAAATCGGTGAGTGGCTAGAGGTCTCAGCCTCTGTCGTAGGCAAGCTCCGCAAGATAGGAGCACTTGAGGAGCGTGAACTCCTTGCCACCGAGGTGCGAGAGGATGCTCTACTCCCCACCAAAAGAGCTGGCGACACGCTATCGCCTCTAGTACGGGTGGGCGGGAATAATATTTTACTTCTACACGCCCCTGGAAGCCATACAGAGGCACGCATCCCTATCGATTACCTACAGAGGGTGCTGACAAAGGGCGGACAAGCACTCCTACTCCTCCCAGATATTGTTGCGCTTAAAGCGGTATTACCTAAGTTGAAACTCTACTTCGGTGATAGACTATTTGCCTACTCCTCTTCCTCCAGCGAGAAGGAGCGTCGCTCCTCTTGGCTCTCGGCTCTACAGGGAGAGAGCGGACTATACATAGGGCTAAGAGCCGCAGTATGGTTGCCTTTGGCACAGCTGAAAACCCTTGTAGTGGTAGATGAGGAAGACATTGGCTACCGACAGTTTGAGCCTGCACCCCGCTTTACCGCTACCCATGTGGCACTGATGCTGGCGCACTTCACACATACCCAGACCTTGCTCATCTCCTCCACCCCCTCGGTAGAGAGCTATACCCAAGCATTACAGAAGCGCTATAGCTTTGTGGAAGCGCCAAATAGCTCTAGGGAGATACGGTTACAGACAGTGTGGATGTCTAAAGCATTTGAGGAGAATAGGGTTCAGGCACGAATGCTCTCTTTCGAACTGATGGGTGCCATCCGCGAGGCCATAGAGGAGCAAGGATTAGCACTCCTCCTCTATCAGCGCAAAGGCTTTGCCCGTAGGGCTACTTGCCCCAAGTGCGAAGCAGTCCCAAAGTGCCCCCAATGCCATACCACGCTAAGGTATATGGAGCAATCCAAGATGCTGGTGTGTGGGGTCTGCGGTCACTACCGACCTCTGCCTACCCACTGTCCTGAGTGCGGTGCGAGTGGGATGCAGCTCGAGGGCACTGGTATCGAACGCCTAAGGAGAGCGATGGAGGAGCTCTACCCAGGCATAGTGATAAAGCTTGAGGAGGAGATAGATAGACGGTCTTGCCTTCCACAGATAGTCCTATCCTCTAGGTTCGAGCCGCCACTAGCTCTCCTACAGGAGGCAACTACAGTGGGAATTGTACAGCTCGATCTCCTAGGCACGCTCCCCGACTACAGAGCCAATGAGCATACCTATCGCTTCCTCACCAAGTGTCGCGACGAAGCCCTCAAGCTCCAACGTATGGTCATTCAGCACTTCGCCGAAGAGCCCAATGCACTCACCGCCTTTGTGCGTGGCAATTACCAAGAAATGCTCGACCACGAACTTGAGGAGCGACACCTGGTGCAGTTCCCTCCCTTCTCGCGCCACATCGATGTCTATTTCGAGAGCGCTGCACAAGCCGAAGCCTTCGCCCTCGCAGGGAGAGCCATAGAGCTACTTCGGCAGGTATTACCTCAGGCAACCATCTTTGGTCCTGCCCCTATGCCTTTGCACAAAAAGCAAACCTCTGTAGGCTATAAGGTAACACTCTTTGTCCCGCTCACACTCTCCTCCTCGAGCGTGCGCCAACTCCTGCACGCTACACTCGACCCTCTACTGGCAGAGTATAGAGGGCCTAAGATGTATATGTATTACGATGTAGATCCATTATAACACAAGATAGATGAAGAAGACTAAAATACTATTCGTTTGCCTAGGCAATATTTGCCGAAGCCCCTCTGCCGAAGGCATAGCGCTCCATATCATCAAGGAGCGGGGCTGGGAAGACTACTTTGAGATAGACTCCGCCGGTCTCCACAGCATGCATGCTGGAGAACTGCCCGACCCTCGCACGCGGAGGGCAGCACAAGAGCGAGGTTACGATCTCACTAGCCGTAGCCGTGAGATAGAGACAGAAGACTTCTATACTTTTGACCTTATCGTGGCCATGGACGATGCCAATGCTACCGAACTCTACCACCGTGCACCAGGATTGGAGGAGAGCCGCAAGATAGTGAAGATGCGTGAGTATTTCCCTGAGGGTGAGATGCTCGACTATGTCCCCGATCCCTACTATGGCGGAGCTAGAGGGTTTGAGCTGGTGCTCGACCTACTCGAAGCATCGGTAGAAAATCTACTACGCCAACAGCTACAAAAGTGAACCACTTTATCCTTTTGGCTGTTTAATAGATAGACGATATATTTATTAACGACAAAAGAAACAGACATTATGGCTAAAGTAACATTGGGTGGCAACCCGATTAATACAATGGGCGAGCTACCAAAGGTAGGTAGCGAGGCACCAGACTTCAAGATTGTACTCGGAGACCTTTCAGAGAAGAAGCTCTCAGACTTCCGTGGTCAGCGCGTAGTCCTCAACATCTTCCCTAGCATCGATACAGGGGTATGCGCTCAGAGTGTACGCACATTCAATAAGCGTGCATCAGAGGCTGAGAATACCGTAGTGCTAGGTATTTCTAAGGATCTTCCTTTCGCACTCTCTCGCTTCTGCGGTGCTGAGGGTATCGATAAGGTCGTAACCGCTTCTCTCTTCCGCTGCGAGAAGTTCGGAGAGAACTACGGTGTAGAGATGATTGATGGACCGCTAGCTGGTCTGCAGGCTCGCTCTATCGTAGTAGTAGACGAGGCTGGCAAGGTCATCTATACCCAGCTCGTACCTGAGATCGGAGAAGAGCCAAATTACGATGCAGCACTAGACGCACTCAAGTAATTGAGACAAACGAATAACCCCCTCTGTACACTGGCACAGCCAGAGCGGAGGGGGTTATTTTTTATCTATAAGCGGCTATTATGGTCGCTCTTTGGCACAAAGCCCCTCCCATTATATCTTTTTTGGTAACTTTGTGGCACAACCATGAAATAATAGTAATACACACACATACTTACATCACTCAAATTATGCAACTACTTGAGAAGATCGTAGCTAGCGCCAAGGCCAATCAGCGCCGTATCGTGCTACCCGAAGGACTAGAGGAGCGTACACTCCGTGCCGCCGACCGCCTCATCGGCGAGGGTGTAGCAGAGATTATCCTAATTGGCAACCCCGAAGAGATAAAGGCTAAGGCTGCCGAGCTAGGACTCATCCACATCGCCAAGGGCGCTACCCTATTGTGCCCTAAGAGCAACCCTAAGAAAGCTGAGTATGCCAACATCCTCTTTGAGCTACGCAAAGCCAAGGGAATGACAATGGAAGAGGCTACTAAGCTAGCTGAGGATCCACTATACCTCGCAAGCCTTATGATGAAGGCAGGTGATGCAGATGGTGAGGTAGCTGGTGCACTCAATACTACTGGCAACGTACTCCGCCCTGCACTGCAGATCATCAAGACTGCGCCAGGTATCAAGGTCGTAAGCGGTGCATTTATCCTCATCACTAAGGCACACCAGTACGGACAGGATGGTATCATCGTGTGCGGTGACTGCGCTGTAATGCCAAGCCCAACAGCTGAGGAGCTAGCACAGATTGCGGTCTCTTCTGCAGGTACAGCTAAGGTACTCGCTGGTATAGAGAACCCTAAGGTAGCTATGCTCAGCTTCAGCACCAAGGGCAGTGCTAAGCACGAAAACGTAGACAAGGTAGTGGAGGCAACCAAGATAGCACAAGGCATGGCACCCGAGCTAGACCTCGATGGCGAACTACAGCTCGATGCTGCACTAGACCCTAAGACTGGCGCTTCAAAGGCTCCAGATAGCAAGGTAGCCGGTGCCGCTAATGTACTTATCTTCCCAGACCTACAGGCAGGCAACATTGGCTACAAAATGGTACAGCGCCTAGGTGGTGCCGAGGCAATTGGCCCTATCCTACAGGGTATCGCTATGCCAGTCAATGACCTGAGCCGTGGTTGCTCTGTAGAGGATATCTACTACATGGTTGCCATCACCAGCAATCAGGCTACTGCAGCCCTCAATAAGTAATACCGATTAATCAATACTATACAACGTTATTTATATGAAGATTTTGGTTCTCAACTGCGGTAGCTCGTCCGTAAAGTACAAGCTCTACGACATGAGCAACGAGTCAGAGATCACCAGTGGTGGTGTAGAGAAAGTAGGACTACCCGACTCTTTCCTGAAGTTTAAGAAGTCGGACGGTGAGAAAGTGACTATAGAGCACAATATGCCTACCCAGAAGGAGGCAGTTCAGCTCATCCTCGATACATTGGTCAACCCAGAGTATGGTTTCATCAAGAGCTACGACGAGATTGGCGCTGTAGGTCACCGTATGGTGCATGGCGGCGAGAAGTTTAGCCAGAGCGTGGTTATCACCGATGAAGTACTCAAGGCTGTAGAAGACCTTATCGTGCTAGCACCCCTCCACAACCCTGCAAATATCAAGGGTGTAGAGGCTACCACGAAGCTCCTTCCAAATGCTAAGCAAGTAGCCGTATTCGATACCGCATTCCACCAGACTATGGAGCCATACGCATACATGTATGCATTGCCCTACCGTATGTATCGCGACCTCAAGGTACGCCGCTATGGTTTCCACGGTACTAGCCACCGCTACGTAAGCAAGCGTGCTTGCGAAATCCTTGGGCTAGACTACAATACGGCCAAGCTCATCACATGCCATATCGGTAACGGTGGTTCTATCGCAGCTATCAAGGGCGGGAAGGTCATCGATACCTCTATGGGTCTGACCCCTACCGAAGGTCTTATGATGGGTACCCGCAGTGGAGACGTAGACCCAGGTGCTCTCGTATTCATTATGGAGCAAGAGGGCCTCGACGTGAAGGGGCTTAGCAAGCTCGTGAATAAGGAGTCTGGTGTAGCTGGTTTCTCAGAGATTTCTAGCGATATGCGTGACCTAGAGAATGCCATCGCTGAGGGCAATGAGCGCGCTAAGCTTACCCTCCACATGTATGAGTATCGTATCAAAAAGTACGTAGGTGCTTACCTCGCAGCCCTCAATGGCGCTGATGCGATCATCTTCACAGGAGGTGTGGGTGAGAATCAAGCATCTACCCGCGAGTTTGTCTGCACCGACATGGAGTACGCAGGCATCGAAATCGATAAGGAGCTCAACAACTCTGTAAGGGGTAAGGAAGTCGTCCTCTCTACCGATAAGAGCAAGGTAAAGGTGATGATCGTACCTACCGACGAAGAGCTGCTCATCGCTCGCGATACCCTTTCTCTCGTACAGTAAATTGAGAGAGCGGAGGGGGGAAAAGTCCAAGTTAGGACGCTACTCGCCCTTCACTCAAATAGGCAACTGCCAATAAATCAATAGCCACGACCCCACTAGTAGGGTCGTGGCTATTGATTTATTGGACAACCACCTATACCTCAGTTTTACAGCATCATGCATCATTGACAAATGCACTCAGGCGAGCACCCATCGCGACTCAGGCGAGCACCGAAATTTATTCCTAGAGATAAATAAATTTATCTGTACAAATAAATAAATTTATTCCTAGGAATAAATTTCACTGATATAGGGTATCGGGGGATGGCATGAGCGATGACTAAACAGGGCGGGGAGTACTATACTTTTATAACTAGCCATCACCATTTCGCACTTATAGAGCTATAGGAAGTGGATAAAGTTCTACAACTTTAAGAAGCCTCACCAAAGTTTGGTTTGCACGCGAATTGCAAACGATATTGGGCTATTCTCCTGGGAGAACTTTCTCGTTGCCATACATCGGGCAGTCGCCTCGTGCAAGTCACAGGACATCAATGTGGATGACCATTTTCGTGAAGTCACGAAAATGGTAGATTTGGGTAGTAGTGCCGCTTGCCTAGCATCAATTTGTAGGTTTTTTGTAACTTTGGGCATTAAGTGGACTATTAATAACTATTTAGGATATGAACAGACTTAGGAAGATATTGCTCACAGCTATGCTGGGGCTTATTGGTTTAAGTGCTTCGGCACAAAAGATGGGCGTAGCAACTACCAGATGCGAGGTGGGCTTTCTCTACCAGATTAGCTATCAGCCCAATTGGGGCGATTCTCGGGCAGTAGTGGCAGAGGTATTTCCTGGCTCGCCAGCCGATGAGGCAGGTCTCCGTATGGGGGATATCATCGAGACGGTTAATGGCTTTAGTACTCTGGAGATTAGCGAGGAGGAGATGACGGCAATGCTCCTCAACCCCAACGAAGGCAGTGTAGAGCTTACTATTAGCAACTTCGCTTACCAGTCCAAGCCTGTAACACTCAAGAAGAGGTGTATCCCTATTGATGCGCTCTCTGAGGCTGTTTTGGCACGCTCATTCAATATGTATAGTTTGGAAGATGTGACAGACCGCAGGTTCACTATGCCTTTCAGCTACAATACACCTGCCGAGGTAGACTTCATCAAGTACAAGAGCTTCAGCTTTACCAACGCCAATCGTCTCACGCCTGAGGAGCGCACTGTGCAGACCGAACTAAAGCGCAAGGGGCTAGTTTACAAGGAAAAGGGGGGCGACCTCCTCGTGAGCATTCACTCTAAGCTCGAAGCCAATCCATCTTATAGGGAAGGTGCCGAGAGCGATGTAGAGATGGGACTAAAGAACTACCGCATAAATCTTGCGAAGTTTGAGGTAGAGCAATTCCCATTCCTTAGTATCAACGCCCCTAGCTTCACCGGCACGCACCATCTGACAATTGAGGTGGATATCTTCGATGCAGCCAACAATACCAAGATATGGAGCGGCACTGCCAAAGAGAAGCTCAATGGCTCCTATAGCTCTGAGCGCTATATGCAATACTTCGCACCACTACTGATGAGCAACTTCCCATTTGTACGCTATCTGAATAACCCATCATTTGTGATGCACAAGAATACCCATAGAGCTATTGGTATCTACCTAGATGCTAATGACCTACAGCGTGTGCTATGGGTGGATAAGAATAGCCCTGCCGAGAAGGCGGGTATACAGGCAGGCGATAGGATTGTATCTATCAACGGACTGCCTCTGGAGAAGTCGGTAAAGGCCGTTACGGATCATTACTTCAACTTTATAGAGAAGAGCTTCGACCTCAGGGATGAAACCACCCGTTTCCCATCCAATGATGGTTTCCAGAACAACCGCTACTGGCGCATGGATAAGTACCAAGAAGTGTCTGATATGATTCAGAACCCTTCGTACAAGTCGGCATTTAGCTACCTATTTAGCCACAGAAGCTATGTACACAATCCTATCATCCAGGATATTATCCTAGAGGTGAAGCGCGGTGACTCTGTAGAGCCTATTATGGTCAAGCCTAAGATGATTGCCCACGATTACGTGGAACTATACTAAACGAGGGAGTAGGAAGGGGATGAGAAAAGTACTTCTTGGGATTGCCCTTGGAGCTATGGCAATGGTCGCTTTGGCTGGAGACTTCCAGTCGAAGCGACCCAAGCTAAGTGACAGGCTCTTCTCTTCGGCTGTAGTTGAGGCAGATATAGTACGCCTGCAGAACCTAATAACGCACGAGAAGCTGAGCTGGATGGTAGGCAACTGCTTACCCAATACGCTCGACACCACGGTGCACTATAGGCTAGATGCAGAGGGCAAGCCAGAGACTTTTGTATTCACTGGCGATATCGCAGCCATGTGGCTCAGGGATAGCGGCGCCCAAGTGTGGCCTTACCTTAGGTACGCTCATAGCGATGCCAAGGTGCGGAGCATGCTGGAGGGAGTTATCAGGATGCAACTAAAGCAGATAATACTCGACCCCTTTGCTAATGCTTTTCTCGATGGACCGAAAGAGTCGCACTGGAAGAGCGACAACACGCTCATGCTCCCAGGGGTGCACGAACGTAAGTGGGAGATAGACTCACTATGCTACCCTATCCGCTTGGCTTACCAGTACTGGAAGGAGACGGGAGACACCTCGGTATTTGACCAGAACTGGCTGGAGGCGATACAGAGGGTGCTGGCAACGTTTCGCGACCAGCAGCGCAAGGAGGGCAAGGGGAGCTATTGTTTTCTCCGTGTTACAGATAGGAGCACCGACGGTAAGAGCAATATCGGCTGGGGCGAACCAGTGAAGTCTGTGGGGCTGATTGCGAGCGCTTTCCGCCCAAGCGACGACTCCACCCACTATCAGTTCCTCGTGCCAAGCAACTTCATGGCTGTGGCTTCTCTGCGTAAGGCAGCGGAAATACTCGAGGTAGTGAATGGAGCAGTGGCGCTAGCAGCTGAGTGTCGTGCCCTAGGCAATGAAGTGGCAGAGGCACTCCAGAATTACGCGGTCTACAACCACCCTAAGTATGGTAGCATATATGCCTATGAGGTAGACGGATTTGGCAACCACAACCTGATGGACGATGCCAATGTGCCTAGCCTCTTGGGGATGGCTTACCTCGGGGACGTAGAGCTCGACGACCCTATTTATCAGAACACTCGTCGCTTCGTTCTGAGCGATGACAATCCCTATTTCTTCAAGGGGAAAGTAGGAGAGGGTATCGGCGGACCACATGTAGGCTATGATATGATATGGCCTATGAGCATAATGATGCGGGCATTCACCTCTCAAAGCGATGCAGAGATTGCCCTCTGCATGCAGATGCTATTGGATACCGATGCCGGTACTGGCTTTATGCACGAGTCTTTCCACAAGGATGACGCCACGAAGTTTACTAGAGCATGGTTCGCTTGGCAAAACTCTCTCTTTGGCGAACTAGTGCTTCACCTCGTGGATGAAGGCAAAATCAATCTACTCAACAATCTAAAATAATGAGGAGAATACTACTCTATATCACCGCACTCGGGCTTTCTCTCGTGGCGATGGCGCAGTCCGATAACATGCGTCAGCTATTCCTCGGCATGCCACAGCAGGTACTGCCTGTGCTTACTAAGGAGGCGAGGGCACAGCTCGTGGACAACTTCGACAAGCGGCAAAAGGGCGAAGCACCCGCCGAAGTACGCAATAGCTTCAATGGTTATTCGGCAATCACCGCACTCTCTGACGACTTTGCCGAAGTAAAGCTCGACACCCAGACCTCCCTACAGATGCGTAGGCTCTACCTAGACCGCAAGAGCTACCTTATAGGTTTGATATTTACCAGTAAGGTGGTGCCGGAGCAGTCGGTACTAGCGCTCTATGATCAGGAGTGGAAGAGAGTGCCTGAGGAGAAGTACTTTCAGCATCCCGAAGTGGCAGACTTCTTTAGCGACCCAGCGCAAATACAACTCAATAGTACAAAGAAGATACTGAGCACCATAGGGGCACTCAGCTACCGATACAGCTGGGTAGAGGGGTCGGATGTACTGAAGATAGAGGTAACGAGCTTCGAGGAGCCGATGACGCAATCGCTATACCCCGAAGCCACCAAGTGGTTCAAGGCAAGTGGAGTACTATACCAATGGCAACGTGGTCAGCTAAGAAAGGAGAGATAATAAGCAAGACGTACCAATGAGCAATACTGAGGATAAAGCAAGACAGCGCAAAGCGCTCATGATTGTAGGCGCTATTCTACTAGTGGGGCTAATAGGGATAGGCATTTATACTATCATCAATCAGCGCGGGCAGATACAGGATATTCAGGCGATAGCCGAGCTTGAGAAGCAAGCGCTACAAGATGAGTACAACGAGGTGGCACTCCAGTACGAGGGCTTCAAGATAGAGGTCAAGAACGACTCTATTCTACAGCAGCTCGAGAGCGAACAGGCTAAGGTACAACGCCTAATGGAGGAACTGCGGACGGTTAAGAGCTCCAATGCTCAGCGTATACTAGAACTCAAGCGCGAACTAGAGACGCTTCGCAAGGTGCTGAGACACTATGTGGTGCAAATTGACTCCCTCAACCGCGCCAATGAACAGCTACGTTCGGAGAATAAAGATCTCACTGAGCAGGTAAGCCAAGTGGCATCGGAGCGCTCTCAGCTCCGCCAAGAGAAAGAGAAGCTCACCGAACAGGTCACCTTGGCAAGTAAGCTCTCGGCATCGGGATTCAAGGTTACGCCCCTCAATTCACGCGGGAGGGAGACGAAGCGCATCCACAATATGAAGCAGCTACAGTTTACCTTCACGATTGAGAAGAACGTAACGGCTAAGCCCGGCTTCCGAGACATCTATATGCGTATCTCCACGCCCGACGATGTCCTTCTACAAAAGCCCTCAGAGAGCGGTACCTTCAGCTTTGAAGGCAGTAGCGTACCCTACTCCATCAAGAGGCAAATAGAGTATGGCGGGGAGTCGACCTCCGTCACCATGTATTGGAATATAGAGGAGTACCTCATCGAAGGTAGTTATAGAGTAGAGCTATTTGCCGATGGTTATATCATCGGAAGATTCAACTTTTCACTTGGGTAATATTTCGTGATGGACGCACCAGTATTTAATAGCCGTAATAAAAAGGAGTACCCCCCGATGCACACCGCCGAGCACATCATTAACCAAGCCATGTGCAGGCTATTCGACACAGGGAGGAGCACAGGAGCACATATTGAGTGGAAGAAGTCTCGACTAGACTTCCATGCACCTAACACTATGGGCGACTCCGAGGCGAAGCAGCTCGAGGACGAAGTGAATAGGGTCATCGCTCTCGACCTACCAATAAAGTACGTGGTCACTACCCGCTCCGAAGCCTCACAATATGGCGTAGACCTTAGCCGCATACCCGAGGACTCCTCCGAAGCGGTACAGATTGTGCAGGTAGGCGACTACGATAGCTGCCTCTGCATAGGCAGCCACGTGGAACACTCTGGGCAAATAGGGCATGTGGAGATCTACTCTCACGACTACTACCCCGAGGAAAAGCGGTGGCGTATACGCTACCGACTCTCTGGTGAAGACCCCAAATTTCAAGAATAGACAGACGTATATTATGGAACTAAAAGCGCGTTTCGACCATTTCAATTTCAATGTCCTAGACCTAAGGAAGAGCTTGGACTTTTATCAAAAAGCACTAGGGCTCAAAGAGGTGCGCCGCAAGGAGGCGAGCGATGGCTCCTTTATCCTCGTCTACCTAGGGGATAGCGCCACTAGCTTTACCCTAGAGCTCACTTGGCTAAGGGACAGAAAAGAGCCTTACAACCTAGGCGACCTAGAGTACCACCTCTGCTTGAGAGTGGAGGGCGACTACGATGAGTGGCGAGAGTACCACCGAGAGATGGGGTGTATATGCTACGAAAATCATGATATGGGTCTCTACTTTATCAATGACCCCGACGGCTACTGGATAGAGATACTTCCTCTAACGAGATAAACGGAAAGAGTATGGCACGACAAGCACCAATAGAGTTAAAGGATAAGATACATATCAAACGGAGACTCGCAAAGGTATACGAGAGCCTTCTGAAGCGCAATGTGATAGAAGACTTCAACGACCTCGCTAGTCAGCTAGACATCAATAAGTCCACCGTGAGGGGCGCCTTCAGCATTGGTTCGCCCTACCTCTCCATGCGCTTTCTCGATAGGTTGCTTGCCGTCTATGGCGATTACTTCTCACGCGAATGGCTCCTCAAAGGCGAAGGAGCCATGAGAGCGAAGATAGAGGTAATACCTGAGGAAGCACGCAAAGAGCGCTGGATGAGGGTGGCGCACGTGGTGCAACAAGAAGGAATGCCCATACCCGAATTCGCCAAAGCCATAGGCATAGGTAGCCCCAGTACCATTTACCGAATACTTCAGAACAAGACCAAACCAAGCAATACCACGCTCAACCTCATCCTGGATAGATTCCCCGAATACGGACGCAGCTGGCTACTACATGGGAAAGGCGAAGCCTATATTAAGCCTCCCAAAGAAGAGGGGACTGCCGTATCGGCACAAGGCAATGCCATCCCCTTCAAGGTGGAGAACCTCATGGAGTTTGCTATCATCCCCGATGCCGCAGCCGCAGGAAGGCTCACAGGTTATGGCGATCCTAATCCTGAAGGTCTGGAGACCATGACCCTCCCAGTGGAGCGTATGTACAAGGGCAACTACTATATCTTCACCGTACGAGGCGCCTCCATGGACGACGGATCCACCAGAGCTATCTGCGAGGGAGACAAACTCCTATGCCGCGAAGTTGCTCGCGAATACTGGTCGGCCGGGCTCCACTACCACACCTGGCCCTACTTCGTCTTCGCCACACAGACAGAGGGTATCGTAGTGAAAGAAGTCGTTAGCCAAGACCTAGAGCGGGACATTATCTCCTGCCATAGCATCAACCCCGACTATCCCGACCTAGAGTTACACCTACGAGACATCGTGGGTATCTACAACGTGGTAGAGCTCCTTGGGAGATCCATGAAGAGATAAAGAGCATACGCCCCTATCCGGCACAGCCTCATACATAAGCAGCAAAGCCAAGACCCCCAGTACGGCACCTTGGCTTTGCTACGTTATATATCCCCTCTTACTATTCTACACAATAGCTATTGGCTGTCATCGTCATCTCCTTAGCGTATCACTAAAGTCAATCCTCTGCAAAATGCTTCGCCCGAGAGTAAGGTCATCGGCATACTCCAATTCATCACCAATAGCCACTCCGCGAGCAATAGCAGATATCTTCACCGGCAAGTCCTTCAGCATACGGTAAATATAGAAGTTCGTCGTATCCCCCTCCATAGTGGTACTCAGCGCCAATATAACCTCCTTGATGCCCTCGTCTACTACACGCTTCGGCAAGTCTTGGAGAAATAAATCGGCAGGACCCACCCCATCCATCGGAGATATAATACCACCCAACACATGGTATAGCCCAGTATACTGCCCAGTATTTTCTATCGCCATCACATCCCGCACACTCTCCACCACACAGAGGGTAGAAGCATCGCGCCCCGTATCGCTACAGATCTTACAGACAACTTCATCCGAAATATTGTGGCATCGCTCGCAGTACTGAATGCCATCGACAAAGTCCCGAAGGCTATCCACAATACGGTGCGTGAAGCCCTTATCCTGCTTCAGTAAGAAAAGCGCCAACCTCAGCGCACTCTTGCGCCCCACCCCAGGAAGAGAAGAGAAAGCGTCTATCGCCCTCTGCAGGAGGATCGAGTAGTCGTCAGTTTGTTGCATCTTCCCCCCTCAGCGTTACGTGGTCAAACTTACGGCGGCGCAGAATAAAGTCCTTACCCAAGTACTTCTCCCGTACCACCTCATTCTCGGCCAATTGTTCCGCAGTACCCTTAAAGAGTACCTGACCCTCAAAAAGCAGATAAGCCCTATCCGTAATCGATAGAGTCTCATGCACATTGTGGTCGGTGATTAGGATGCCTATATTCTGTTCCCTCAGCTTAGAGACAATCAACTGAATATCCTGTACCGCAATAGGATCCACCCCTGCAAAAGGCTCGTCCAACATGATAAACTTAGGGTCGATAGCCAGGCATCGAGCTATCTCCACACGCCTACGCTCACCTCCCGACAGACGGTCGCCATTATTAGTACGCACCTTCTCTAGCCCAAATTCATCGATGAGCTTCTCGAGCTTTATCTCCTGCTCCTCGCGCTGTAGACCCGTCATCTCCAGTACCGAACGGATATTATCCTCCACGCTCATCTTGCGGAATACCGACTCCTCCTGCGCCAGATAACTAATACCCATACGAGCACGCCTGTAGATTGGCTCCTTGGTAATCTCTCGATTATCCAAGAAAATCCGACCATTATTGGGTTGTACCAACCCCACCGTCATATAGAAAGTAGTCGTCTTCCCAGCGCCATTAGGCCCCAGAAGCCCCACGATCTCACCTTGCTCCACCTCGATAGAGACATGGTTCACCACCGTACGACTCTTATATTTCTTTACTAAATCCTCAGTCCTTAGCTTCATACACACCTATACATTAGCGTACAAATATACCAATTTACAGCGCAATACCCTTCACCCAAGCGCTTGATATACAGCAGCAAAAAAATAGTCTACTTCACCATCAAATTTATCCCTAGGAATAAATTTACTTTTCTGCACAAATAAAAACATTTATCTCTAGGAATAAATATTTTTATTCCTAGAGATAAATTTCCCCGCTCGCGCTAGAGAATTCGACCACTCCCCCTCTCTCAAATCCCCCCATCTCTCAGAACTATCGAACATAAGGTGCGTGATGATGACGAATAGTTTCAATTCCAGTATGGTACGATTAACAGTTTTTTCAACAAGAACTCAAGTCGAGAGGATAAAAGTTTCAATTCCAGTATGGTACGATTAACAGCGTGGATGAGAGTGTGGATACTCAGGTACTTGCGATGTTTCAATTCCAGTATGGTACGATTAACAGTTTTGTAATCGTATTCAAATAGAAGTCTCTCTACATCGTTTCAATTCCAGTATGGTACGATTAACAGTGCCAGCGGACAGCAGCGACCCAAAGAAGTATAAGGTTTCAATTCCAGTATGGTACGATTAACAGTTGTAGAGGTAATTGACACGCTTTTGTACCTCTATGGTTTCAATTCCAGTATGGTACGATTAACAGATTTGATTTGACGGAGACGCCATTCGCATACTCATTGTTTCAATTCCAGTATGGTACGATTAACAGGGATAAGTTCTACATGCGTGGCATAATGATTAACGTGTTTCAATTCCAGTATGGTACGATTAACAGCCTCAAAAATCCCGTCATGCTTTGGAGTCACGACAATGTTTCAATTCCAGTATGGTACGATTAACAGACGATGACATGCTAATTGACCCGTACCTATCACAGTTTCAATTCCAGTATGGTACGATTAACAGCTGATAAGCCTATTGATATCCCTCTTAACTCTTATGGTTTCAATTCCAGTATGGTACGATTAACAGAGCCTTGGGAGGTGGCAGATTGATGCGTGTTCTCACGTTTCAATTCCAGTATGGTACGATTAACAGACGTGGTTGATTTGTGCAAGGCTCTTTGTTTCCTGAGTTTCAATTCCAGTATGGTACGATTAACAGGAGGATATAAGAGAGCAGCACAGAGAGCAACGAGGTTTCAATTCCAGTATGGTACGATTAACAGTGAGAAAGGGGGCGAGGGAGTCACAAAACATAATCAGTTTCAATTCCAGTATGGTACGATTAACAGGCTGCAGAAGGAGCTCGCGAAGATGGATAAGAGCTAGTTTCAATTCCAGTATGGTACGATTAACAGTCTCGTCACTCCATGTACTTTGCGCCACTCTCTTGTTTCAATTCCAGTATGGTACGATTAACAGTCGTTAACGAAACGGTTTCAGGAGGAGGCTATTCTAGTTTCAATTCCAGTATGGTACGATTAACAGCCTCTTTGAGAGCGTTATTACCCCTCGGCAGCTGGGTTTCAATTCCAGTATGGTACGATTAACAGAATGCGCAGTAGTCGGTTGGTCTGCTCCGTCATTAGTTTCAATTCCAGTATGGTACGATTAACAGTCGAGGGTAATAGCTACTACTATGTAAAAAGCGAGAGTTTCAATTCCAGTATGGTACGATTAACAGCGGTTAGAGCTGTAGAGGTTATGCTCAAGGCTCTATGTTTCAATTCCAGTATGGTACGATTAACAGCAGATGCACGAGGTTGTTACGGAATCGTATCTCCTTCGTTTCAATTCCAGTATGGTACGATTAACAGCTGGCTTAGGGATGCCGTAGCGGTCGTAGATGTAGGGTTTCAATTCCAGTATGGTACGATTAACAGCATCGCACCACCAAGCTCGTAGCGGTACTCATAGGTTTCAATTCCAGTATGGTACGATTAACAGTAAATCCCTTAAAGGGTTGGTAACGGACATTCCATGTTTCAATTCCAGTATGGTACGATTAACAGCGGTGCTGGTGGGTTGCTGTAAAAAGGTTATAGCCTGTTTCAATTCCAGTATGGTACGATTAACAGACGGCATTGGATTGACGAATACATTTATATATACTTAGTTTCAATTCCAGTATGGTACGATTAACAGAAGGGTCAGCACACAATAAGCATCAAGACCAACTTGTTTCAATTCCAGTATGGTACGATTAACAGAGAGGTGCCGTTACCTCTCACCGTGTCTTTTATCTGTTTCAATTCCAGTATGGTACGATTAACAGGTACGTCTTGTTGTTGCGCTTATTCTTCGTTATCGTGTTTCAATTCCAGTATGGTACGATTAACAGCAGGATGCTGTTAGATATTGTGTGATGAGTGAGATTAGTTTCAATTCCAGTATGGTACGATTAACAGGGTCTATGCAATCCTTTATAGGAATGCACCTTACTAGTTTCAATTCCAGTATGGTACGATTAACAGGCTAGAGAGAATGAGCGTGGTATAACTGGAATTAGCTCGTTTCAATTCCAGTATGGTACGATTAACAGCCCTGTGAGTGATGACACCCTGAGTGCTATGTGTAGTTTCAATTCCAGTATGGTACGATTAACAGTCAGATGAGGGGAAACAGCTGTATGCGAAGAATGCGTTTCAATTCCAGTATGGTACGATTAACAGAACTTAAACCGCATGGCAATGGAGATACTACATAAGTTTCAATTCCAGTATGGTACGATTAACAGACTGGTGGGTGTATAACGGTTCAGCTTACGTCAATAGGTTTCAATTCCAGTATGGTACGATTAACAGAAGCCATTAAGCCAGAAGCATTGCAGACGATGAGTGGTTTCAATTCCAGTATGGTACGATTAACAGACCTAACAAAAAAGGTAGAAATAGCTAAGAAGCTAGTTTCAATTCCAGTATGGTACGATTAACAGATGTGGTAAAGGATGGTAAAGAGGGCGCTGAGAAGTTTCAATTCCAGTATGGTACGATTAACAGTGAAACCTCTTACGAAGATCTAAGACTGCAGCAGATAGTTTCAATTCCAGTATGGTACGATTAACAGCAAAAGGGCGAGACACGAGGACACCGAGACAAAGGAGTTTCAATTCCAGTATGGTACGATTAACAGCATCCAAGGCTCGGAGACAACGACAAGCGTGGAGATGTTTCAATTCCAGTATGGTACGATTAACAGGGATGGGTAGAGAAGTATAACAATCTATCACATGCGTTTCAATTCCAGTATGGTACGATTAACAGGCCTTTAAGGTCATCGGGGTGTGGTAGGTATGCTGTGTTTCAATTCCAGTATGGTACGATTAACAGGCCGATGCGGTGAGTGCTTTTGCCGGTGCAGCCTGTTTCAATTCCAGTATGGTACGATTAACAGGGTTATCATTGCAATAGACCCAGATGTGAGCAAGTCGTTTCAATTCCAGTATGGTACGATTAACAGATCGCTGCCGCCTTTTCCGTAGCCATAACCAAGATAGTTTCAATTCCAGTATGGTACGATTAACAGCCCCACATCGACAAGCAAGACGGGGTTATTACTCATGTTTCAATTCCAGTATGGTACGATTAACAGGAGTGCTCTCTAGGATACTTACCACTCTTTACACCTGTTTCAATTCCAGTATGGTACGATTAACAGACAATCCAAGTGTAAGCGTACCCATCAGTGCCTTAGGTTTCAATTCCAGTATGGTACGATTAACAGTGAAGCTATCTACATTCTCGTATCCCATCGATAGAGGTTTCAATTCCAGTATGGTACGATTAACAGATAAAGTGCCCGTATATCTACGCTCTCTATCCTGAAGTTTCAATTCCAGTATGGTACGATTAACAGCCGTCAAATTTACTATAATATATCATTGGTTACAAGTCTGTTAGAAAATTTATTTGGCACTTTTTGCTTGGAAGATGTCGTCGAACCCTAATCGTATAATAAGAGTGCACCTACGACAACAGTCCATTCTACTGATTATCAATAACATAATATTCCTCCTATTTTCATAGACCGTCTAAAATACTAGTGAACACCAGTATCGACAGACATTTAGAGAATAACCCATCATTATAGAGCAATTTATGCGCACCACATATTGTATGATATGGGAACTGTCCTACAGAGCACTAAAATGCTAACCATGATTTACATCTATTAGTCTGATGCGACCCAAACAAAGATATTATTAGTTTTCGAAATGTCTATGATCTCTATCATCCTTACGCATTGGCGTGTAATTCGAAATAGGAAAATACTCACAAGAAATTATCGGTAGATGCTTTCTCAATTCCCATAATCTCTTTGTCTAACCACCCCTCCTGTCTTGATGAAAATATTATCAAACTATCGCTCTCTTTCATTATAGCATATGCTTTTGTTTTTAGCTCTTTCAACTTAAACTCGGTAATTTCTCCTTCAAAGACAGAGTTTTGTATCCAATTCAGATACCTTCGGCACAGTTTAAGCATTTTACCTACCCGTTTTTCGCCAATATCGTAAACCAAAATAACGTACATCACCAATACATTTTAAATGGTTCATATTCTTCTATGTCCAATAAATGTTTGGCTAATTTATAACACTCAAGCTTTACCAAATGCTTATAGCTTACACTCCGTCCCAACTTTCTATGTTTAATAGTCTCATTTAGTCTCTCTTCAAAAGCTTGGACAAATATTTTCTTCCCTGCCGGTGAAAGGACACACTTATTAAGTTTATATTCAAAATGCCGTTCTTGCAACTCTCTCTTATTAAGCACTCTAAATATTGTACGATCCACCAATATTGGTTTGAATACTTCCGAGATATCAAGGCATAGAGAGTATCGTCTTTCTCCTGGAGTGTGTAGATAACTAATCGTTGGATTCAGCTGTGTCTGATGGATACTTTTAAGACATAGGGTATAGCACATCATATTTCCGAATGAAATAAGAGCATTCACTTCATTCTGTGGAGGTTGCTTCGTTCGTATTCCCATCTCAAATGCATCCACTATTGTATCGAATGAGTCATAGTAGACCTGCCTAATATTTCCTTCTATGCCCATAACCTCTTCAGTCGTTTGAGCTTCTAATAGCAACCCACAATACTTTCGTATTTTCTCTATATGTTCTGACAGGTTCTTTCCTCTATTGGTATAATACTTAAGATTCTTTTCCATATTGTAGGATGCACCTTCAATAAATTTCCTTGCTAATACAATGCGCTTTGATTTGATATGGAAAGCATTAGCTTGGGCTAAGAGCATCTTACCTGACAATAAATAATCTCGAGGCATAAAGGATCCTGTGTAATTCTCATAGTAGTCAAAAAAGTGGACAGCAATGTCGGACTGACCCAAAAAGTTAAAGAGAGCGCTATTGGCTGTTAAAGCACCAAAAACATATAAATCACTTACTCCCTCTACTGGAATATATCTTGCTTGAGTTGCAGACGGGGAGCTCCCTTCAGAGTAAGGAGTAAATTTCAGTGTATTATCTCTTCTTGAAAGTTCTCCTGAATTAAATAAATAATAGGTCTTTTTCATATTTCTTCTCCAGAGTAACAAAAGTCCTGATAGCTACAATTTAGACAGATACGAGAATGAATCATTGGTGGGCATACCTCTCCTTGTATGATTTTCTCAATTTCCTTTCTTGTAGAGGCGATATGCGCTCGATCTCCATCATCTAAGAATACTTCTGTAGTTTGTCGAAGAAGAGGGTACTCCAGGACTCCTGACACCCCATCTATACCATTCTCTTCGAGTACAAATAGATAATACTTAAGCTGCCAGACATGAGCCTCCTCTATCTTCTTGGATTTCTTAATTTCGTGTACAATACGTTGATTTGAATCGTAATAATCGATTTTTATACCATCGATAGAAAGCTCTGTATATCGTTCCGAACGTTGGGGATACGATGTCTCATGGACCAACTTGCCTGTTGAGACCAACTCAGAAGTTTGTTCCATTTGTATCCCGGAGGCAAAAAGCCATAATTTTCGGTGACAGACATAGTAGTAACTAAAACATGTGCCAGTTATATACATGGTGTAATGAGCATCGAAATATTGTTGCCCAAGGGAATTCTTCTGATATATTCCCCTCTATCGTTAAAAATATGCGGGTACCAAATAAAACGGACCTACTTGGTACCCGCATTTCCAAAAGTTACTTCAATTGATGAGTGTAGTCAAAAGAACTAAGCTGATCTACCAAATACTTCTCGGCAGCATCTAGAGCGTCAGCACTTTCGTTCTCAACCACTACGTAAGCCGCACATGGAAGAGATACAAAGACTTTAGCTCCAGCCTTTTCATCTACAATAGGTTTTACTTTTGGCTTTTCTGCATCATCTAAAGTTAGTTTTGATCTAATCGCACTAGCTTGTGCATTAGCATTGTCACTAATTGCTACTGCGAGGGTCTCCATGAGGCTAAATGTTCGTGCCTGATTAGATGTAATCCTCCAATTGATAAGCGCATGTGCTAGTGCAGGTATCACTTGATCGCGTTTGTCCTTTGGTAGTACAAGGCATTTTCCAAAAACGTTTTCGCTCTCTTCCCAACCGGCATCTTTCAGTTTCTTTATTGTTTCAATATCGATCTCTGGATCATGCTGATTAAGTGACACAGAAAAGAGTGTCCTCATATCTATGGCAATGTCACTCACAAAAAGTCCTGTGGCTCTTCTGTTATCTGGTATCCAGTGTCTACGAGAAAGAGTGCTACCTGTCTCTCTTAAAAAGGATTCAATCTCCTCCTCAGAAAGCAAGTCTTTTTTTCCAGCCATACGTACATTAACAGGGTGATTATCTGGTCTATCACTTCTATCGAAGGTAATATTCTCACGCTTTACCCCCGATAGTAATGGATGCAGAGGGCGCATGGCAGAGATTGAAAGAGGGCTACGTCTTTTCTTTGTGATCCCATCACCTGCCCTCATCCATCCTCCAATAAGCTGGTCAATATACTGAGGATCACATGGAGACCATGGTTCCTTCTGAGACAGCTCCTTTTTTGACGAGATTTCGTAATTAAAGGTTATTGGTGCCATCTGTACATTAAGCTGGTCAGTCAGCGCCTCAAGAACGGACCTTTTGATCTGTTGGCCGCTAGAGTAAGGTACAAAAGTATTAAACTGAGCATCATAATATGTCTTCTGCCCATCTTCTACGCAGAATACCGTATGTTCAGCTCTCTTAAGTAAACGTAAGTAAATAAAAGGATTCATGGTTTTGTCTTATTTAGAGTGATTAATTACTGCGTAGTGAAAACGAATTAGGGTCAAAAAGTACGGCACATTGTCCGAAGGCATTAAGTTAACAATAGACGCAATATCTACGATGTCATCAGTGTTTTCAGCCTCTTCTACTATTTCTCCTAATTGGCAAATGAAGTTTCTCTTTGTGGTAGCATCCAAAAGCAATTTTATCGCATTGCTTCTTCCTGTCCGTCCCATTTTGCCACCAACAGAAAATGCCTGTAGGGTCTCAGCAAATTTCTTCGCCTTATCCCATAATTCTTCATTGTTGAGCATAGCTAATAACCAAATTTGATATGTTTGAAATTGTATTACTTTATTTTCGTCTCGAGTGTTGTATACTGGAACCTTTCCGCTGTTTATTATATCTTTCAGACCCTTAGGTTCTAGAGCCTTTAACCCGATATAACCTTCTCGGCAGGCCATCTCCAATCCCATAGCTGTCCCAAATAGTTTTACAGCTTTCCTATACCGATCTGTCCCGAAGTATTTCACATACAGTTCACAGGCTTTTCGAACATGGGGTAATACAAATGGAATAAACCCAATAGTTGTATTGGTCTGTCCAACATTGTAAATGTACCCCATCATTCGTGGATCATCAAAATGAGTGCTTATAGCAACTAATAGATCATGCCAAGAAAGAGTATCAATAGATATCAGTCCATTCTTCTCTGAATAGATATCCATTGGCATAGCAGATTCCTTTATAGGTGAATACAAATGGTTTATCCAGTGGGCATTCCATGTATTAATCTGATTGCCCTTCATCATAGGTGTTGCATCCAACACCTTTCTGTACTCCTTCCATCCCTCAAATATATCCATGAGCAATGTGGGATTGCCGAAAAGTATAGTTACACCTCCCTGGACGCCTATCCCAAGTCCAGCACCGAACCACGACAGATAGCTCTCATCGGGTTCAATAATACCCTTCAAAGACATAGACACTTGCCCTGATGTTGCAGCCAACTTATCAGCGGCAGGATAGCCAATAGCAATACTTGCGTCAGTCATTCCGCTATCAATCTTCTCTAGGAACCGATCTAACCTATTTCTACGTTGCTCAGGTGTTTCAAAAGGCTTGTCGCCTTTAATCATTTGATCCCAAGATAGCTTCGGGTTTTCCAGTGGGGAATTCCCTGCTGTCATCAGATATTTCTGATGATCAAAAAACAAAGGGTAATAGACCTTTAGGAAAAACTCTTTGGGTGTGAAGTTCGTCTTAAACTTGTCGTTATATGCCTGTAAGAATATCTTACCAATGATTGATGTAAACATAGCTTATTTCCTTGCCTATAGTATTTCAAAGGTGTTATATTTCAATGGAGTTGCGTATTCGTCTAGATAACCCAAAACCGAGTCGTATGCCTTGTCGGGGAGTAAGAAGGGGTACATCCCTACTTCTTCTTGTGTCAATCCCTTAAAGCGGATACTCTGTGGGACAGGTATTTCGAGTACTGTTCTAGACACATAGGTGCCCTCACGATATGATGTCAGATCTTCTTCAGTAATACAGCAAGCCGAATTAACCTCTAATAAATCCATCAATGCCGACTTTGGGAAGTGAACCAATTGTTTCAGTTGCCATTCCCCATCTCTGTATGTCGTATGAAAGTCAATGTCAGGGGTCTGGATCTTTGGATAAACTATGTCCAATAGCTTCTGTATTTCTTCTTCTTTAAGTACTTCCCCATCCGGAAGCACCTGATAGCTACGCATGAGGACATCAAGATTATACGGCTTAGCATCTTTTTCATCGTCAGGAGGGGCGATCACGTATATGGGCTTCTGTCTACCTATGGTCTCTTTACTGCGTTTCCTATTTATTCTTCCAAAGCGTTGTATCAAAGCATCAATCGGAGCACACTCTGTCACCATCAAGTCGAAGCTAATATCTAGGCTTACTTCTACCACTTGAGTAGATACTACTAAACAAGGCTCCGAGTTCTGATTAAATACCTCTCTGAGCTGAGTCTCTAACGACGCCCGATCTTTTCGTTTGAAACGGCTATGCAGCAGCATCATTAAGGTACTTGGAAAACTATTGCGGTATTCTTGAAAGATGGCTTGTGCGCGCTTCACTTGATTACACACCACAAGTACCTTATGCCCCTTCTCGAGTGCCCCTCGAATAGGATTCCGTGCACTATCGATAGAATTTATCTTGTATATCACATGGCGATTGTAAGTCCTCAATTGCTCTTGCGACAACTTTACTTCAAAAGTAGAGTCTTTCCCCCCAAGAAGTTTTAGAAGATTATCATAAAGGATCGTTGGCATAGTCGCAGTTCCAATATGCACCCGACACCCAAGTAACAGTAGAATCTCCACAATCTTCATTACCATGGACTGAGTTATACTGGTATAAGTGTGTATTTCATCAAGAATTACATCGCATCCCCGCAAATCAACAGCTACAGCCTCATACCCTTTTAGTCCAAATGCGATAGATGCTATCTGATATGGTGTCAGTACTTTAATAGAAGCTCCCACATGGTGAGACAAGATCTGTTCTGATTTGTCCTCTAACTTTAATATTGATGCTGCATGGAGTGGGTATATGGACGCTTCTGTATTGCTCAAATCACCCTTGAATCTCTCATACATTGCATTTATGGAAGCTTGGAATGGGAGTGTATAAAATACTCGACCCCGGCATCTTCGCAAGAGGAAATCTGTCTTTCCGGCTCCGGTAGGAGCTGTTACTATGGTATGTCTCCTCATGTCTTCAGCCGAAATCATTGATAGTGGATACAATTCGCTTTTGCGGACACTGTAGTAAGATAGATCAGGTGGAATAAAAAGGTTCTTAACCACAGATCCTATTTCATTAGACATTGCTGATGCTATATGGTCTGCTGCCATTAATACCCCTTTCCACTCCGAGTAACCCATGGGTAGACTACTGCAATACTCAACCACATCTTCCACACTTTTTCGGGCTTCATCTACGGATATTGAGTGAACATTCCAGCCTAATTCATTAAGTATCCCAAGGGCAACACCACTCCACAAATCAAAATCTGAAAGGTGGTCATCGATATATCTAAAATCATTTTGATCAAGATCCAATAACCCTAAGCCCCTCATATCCCTGTATAGAGACTTATGGTGTGCCACAATCATTTGGATTAAGATATGCCTTTCCTCTACTCCAGAAATTAGGGGAAGAAAAAAGAGGGAAGCTATTTCGTGCCTGAAGAATATGTTGGGATAATTAGCCTTACCTCTGAGCCTATCCTGAAATAATGGGCTACACTTACCTATATCGTGGAGGTGAGCGCCTTTTATAGCTAGCTGCGAATCCAATCCAACACTGGATGCAATTGCTTTCGCTGCTGAAGCGACATCCTCAAGGTGACGAATCAGTGGTGTACCATCATCCTTCGCGAGTATGTGTTCGTAACGCGCCATTGCTACCTAGACCATACGTCCTTCCCATCTATTTCCAATCGTCCATACATAGGAGAGTCGTTATCAAAACGATTGTACCCAACAATAAAAGAGTCTGGATACTTTAAGCTATGAGGATCTGACGTTTGTTCGAATCGGAGTTCAAAACCAGGCAGAGCCTCAAACTCCTCCTCTGTCATGAGCTTTATCTCTTTCTCAGGGAGAATAATATCCTCATTTCTACATAGGCATAAGTGCTGCCTAGAAGCTACTATTGCATCTTCCTCCGATGCAAAGCCCAAGTAAAGCACTGGTGAAAGCATTACCCCTCTCACAAGGATTGAAAGTGCACGAGAATAATTCACATCACCTTTTCGTTTCGTCCTTTGCCATGCTGGCGCTTGGGTTTTCTCTTGTTGTGGACTGATTCCGTTACAAGAGAGTTTATGCCGAAGAATCTTGTGTATACCATGAGTATGTAACAGATCAGGAAACAACTTTTTCTCCATACCTTCTACTATCGAAGGAGTCAGAAACTGCTGGCTATATGTCTTTCCATCACGTACAGCAGACCATGGTTTAATGTACCCGAAGGCACCACTATATCTAACAACAAAATATTCCATAATATAACACTCTACTTGATTGCTCCAAATCCAATTCCTGTGGAGTTTCCTAGTCCAGAGTTCCACGCCAATAGTTTGCTCTCTGCTTTCCCTACTATTCGGATAGGGCACCAACTCCCTTTATTCTTTACCTTTTTATACGAAACTAATTGTGTCTGGTTAAATCCCTCTGTAGGTACAAAACTTATAGCCGCTGAGGGATCATCAAAACCGGCAGCAACTAGCTTTGCTTGGAATTTTTCTGTCAAGCACCTAGATGCATCTGTGTCTGTGTATATGACATGGCGAGTATCTCCATTTATACCTCTTTCTTTTAGTAAAATAGGCGAAGCCGGATAGAATATTTCCCTATCGCTCAAATCAGGATCTTCAATAATAACAACATCACTCACAACTAACCCACTAAATGCTTGAGGATCATACCGGAGATTCACCAATACCGTTCTAATTATTTCTATATCACAGGCGCTGAAGAACATGTGTGCACCATGTTCAAAAAGCAATGCATTTTTCTCCTTTATTGCTACACCTCCGTTCAGGCGAGAGAAAGAAAAGAACGAACTCTTGCCGTGCCAAGGATTATTGTCTCCTAGCCACTTGTGAATAACTCCAACTAACGCAGGTTGGTGGTTAAATGGAATAATTCTATTTGCATTTGACTTAAACTCAATTTGTAATCTCATAATAATCTGATACAATAATGTTTGTCATTATAGGCAGTAATTCGCATAGACTCTTACGCTTTTCGTGGATATAAATAACGCTTTCGCATAAAAAAGACCCTATTGTACCCAAACAATTTTCTTGATGTCACTCTAAAAAATATTCAAAAAAAATCTATGCTTGTGTTTCTACAAAAGTATTAAATATTTCTGTGAATTGCAACTATACTTAAGTAAATTAAGACTTAGCGCTCTCCTCAGCTTAACACATCGTACCACCGGAGCATCTCTGCGTCTTTCTTATTAGCTTGCTCACCTTTTGTACTCTGAGCCAATCGATGGTGCTTGCAAAGCTTATCGCCTCTTATCTCTAGGTAGACTCTCTAAATATTGGAGGTTAGGAAAACAAGATATGACTAGAGGCAATCGCTTGGGGACAGGTAGGTTGGGGATTGATAGATTGGAGATAGAGCTTAGGGGCATCGGAAAGCTAGCATTTAGGGAAGTAGTATATTTTGTGTGCGCTCCGAAAAAATATGTACCTTTGTGGTAGTTAATGCATGTTTTATGAGACGACTGATTAAGCATATAGAGCAGCTCCTATACCGTGAGGAGTGCGTAGTAGTACCTGGCTTGGGAGCTTTTATCCTACATCAGGACGCCGCTGTGGCTGATGAGCCTAAGGGGCTTATCTACCCAGGGCGTAGCCGTATCTCTTTCAATGGTGCACTGAGCCAAAATGATGGTCTCCTTGTGCAGAGCTATAGCGATGCTTTCTCTTTTGGCTATAAACGCTCGCTTGCCCTACTTGAGAGCGATGTGCAGGAGCTTCGTGCTCACCTCCTCACGAATGGCGTGGTTCAGATGGGCGAGATAGGCAAACTAATGCAGTCAAGAGGAGAGGAACAGATTCGCTTTATCCCAAATGAGTCTCACCCTTTCTCTATTGATCAATACGGGCTACAACCTGTCGCCATGCTTCCAAATGTGGGCAAGGTGGCTATGCCTGCTGATCGCAAAGCGAAAAGGAATGGGGACATCTATTACCTGCCCATCAATCTCAAACATCTGGCTTACGGCAGTGCCGCCGCTGCCATGGTAGCTCTAGCGCTCTTCATCCCCAATCAGAAACTGACTATTCCAAGTGATATCGCACAGTATCAGGCTGGATTTGTCACGACCGAGGTAGTAGAAGCACCTGCACCCGTGGTAGATACCACTCCTAGGATAGATGGTTTTGAAGTAGTTCAGAACGAACAGGGCAAGGGGCGCTACTACGTAGTGATTGCTACTCTTTCGGGCGAGAAGCGGATGGCAAAGTTCGTCGCAGATAACCCCGACATACGTAGTTTCGCTGCCGAAGGGGGGGTCTTGGTATCCCAAAGTGGGTTACATAGGATTTTTGCCAAGAGCTTTGAGGATGCATCTGAGGCACAAGCCTATCTCACTGAGCTTACAAGCAACAAAGAATACCGTACCGCTTGGGTACATAAACAATAATCATTATCATGACTCGGAGATGGGTGACCGCTGTGGCGCTTCTCCTATTGGTGCTTCTGCCCGCTAAGGCGCAGAAGCGGTGGGGTGTAGTGCCTACAATAGGGGTTCAGGTTTCCCAAGTCATTCAGCAGAAGAGTGGCACTCCTCTTGTCACCATCAAAGGCGGCGTGATGGGGCACTATCTGCTCTTCTCAGGAGACCTCGGGCGGATTCGGATTGAAAGCGGGCTACTGGCAAGTGAAATAGGCTTTCGGGGCGAAGGTGGTAACCCTATTAATCGGTACCATAGTACTGCGCTTGAGGTGCCAGTACTACTCGGTTTGGATATCAATCTCACCCAGCAGGTCAATAGTTTTCTGAGGATAGGATCTTACTATAGACGTACCCTTAGTGCGGTAGAGGAGGTTGACCCCAACGACTATGGCATTCAAGTGGGCATAGGAGCCGAGTATGGGCACTGGGTGGTAGCCCTAGACGGGGCATTTGGTACGCACAATATCAATAGGGGGAAACAGGGTAAGGCAAAGCATATCAATGGTTGCCTCTCACTAGGATATAATTTTTAGGTTATGGAGATTAGTAAGATTGGTTCATTTGGTCTGAGAGATCATATTGTGGCTGCATTAGAACCAGCGAAGCAGGAGGGAACTCTGCTATCGCTAGTCGATGATGCAGCCCTTTTTATTGCGCCACAAGGAGAACAGAACTTGGTAGTCAATAGACTTTTACTCGAGGGAATTCACTTCGACCTCGTTTACTTCCCCCTACAATACCTCGGCTTCAAGGCCATCACATCCGCTGTAGCTGAGATTATCGGCATGGGAGGTACACCTAGGCAAGCAACACTCTGCGTGGGTCTTTCACAGAGATTTCAGGTAGAGGATGTAGACATCCTGATGCTTGGCGTAAAGGATGCGCTTGCGCTCTATGGCGTGGATCTTGTGAACCTAGAGGTCACTAGTTCGTACACAGGGCTTACCGTGGCGGTAACTTGTATTGGCTCCGTAGCCGAAGGAGAGGCACTCCGCAAGTCTACAGCTAAGAAAAATGACCTTATTTGTGTCACGGGCAATGTAGGAGCGGCCTATATGGGACTACAGTTATTGATCCGCGAGAAAGTAGCGTACGATGGCACAGAAGAGTTTCAGCCCAAGTTCGATGGGCGAGAGTATATCCTAAGCCGGCAGATGAAACCCATTGCACGCCTAGACATCCTCCGACAGCTTCAGGCTGAGGGCGTACGTCCTAGCGCCATGACGAATATCACCGATGGCTTGGCGAGCGACCTTATGCAGCTGTGCCATGCTTCGGGTGTAGGGGCAAGAATCTACGAGCAACGCTTACCTATAGATCACGAAACAGTAGGAATGGCAGAGGATTTTAGTCTCTCTCCTACACTCGTAGCACTCAATGGCGGAGAGGATTATGAGCTACTATTCACTGTACCTCTCGGTCTCAAAGACATTGTGGAGTCTATAGAGGATATTCGGCAGATAGGCTTTATCACAGACCAAGAGGATGGTATCCGCCTCGTCTCCTCGGGAGGTAGCGAGACAACCATTACGGCACAAGGATTTAATAGGGAGGAATAAGGGATATGAAGCAATACTTATACCTTATACAAAGGGTATTGGACGAAGGGATTGAGAAGGGCGATCGCACTGGCACTGGCACGAGAAGTGTCTTTGGGCATCAGATGAGGTTCGACCTTGCCGATGGTTTTCCCGTACTCACTACTAAAAAGCTCCATTTGAAAAGTATCATACACGAGCTCCTATGGTTTATCAAAGGCGATACCAACGTCAAGTATCTCCAAGATAATGGCGTGCGGATATGGAATGAGTGGGCTGACGAAGAGGGTAACCTAGGTCCTATTTATGGTGCCCAATGGCGCCATTGGCTCGACGCTAAAGGGCGTGAGCACGACCAGCTCAAGGAGGCAATAGAGACTATTAAGACCAATCCCGACAGCCGCCGTATCATCGTCAGTGCTTGGAATGTTGGGGAGTTGGATGAGATGCACCTACCCCCATGCCACCTGATGTACCAGTTCTACGTAGCCAATGGCAAGCTCAGCTTACAGCTCTACCAGCGTAGCGCAGATATATTCCTTGGCGTTCCCTTCAATATCGCCAGTTATGCACTTCTGCTACAGATGGTGGCACAAGTTACGGGGCTAGAGCCAGGCACCTTTGTCCACACGCTTGGCGATGCCCACTTGTATTTGAATCATCTAGAGCAAGCTAGACTACAGCTAACGAGGGAGCCACGTCTACTTCCTCGTATGGAAATCAACCCTGAGATCAAAGCGATAGAGGACTTTAGGTATGAAGACTTCCTACTCGTCGGTTACGACCCACATCCACATATCAAAGCGGAGGTATCTGTATGAGCAAAGCCACACTACATATTATTGTAGCCATTGCAGATAATGGCGCTATTGGCTACAAAGGCGATATGCCTTGGGGACGCAACCTCCCAGCAGACCTTCGCCATTTCAAAGAGACCACCATGGGGCACCCTATCGTGATGGGACGCAAAACCTTCGAGAGCCTCCCCAATGGAGCACTTCCTGGGCGACAGAACATCATCGTTACCCGTAATAAAGACTACGCCCAAGAGGGTGCCACTGTAGTGCATAGCATAGAGGAAGCACTCGAAGTGGCTCAGGGCGACCAGTTATTCCTGATAGGCGGAGGCGAACTATATAGGCAGGGGATAGATCTTGCCGATGTACTACATATCACGCTCGTACACCATGAGTGGCAAGAAGCCGATACCTACTTCCCCGATGTGGATATCGATACGTGGGCGTGTACTTCTATCGAGGAGCACGACGCCGACGAGCGCAATCTCTATCCTTATGCATTCACCACTTGGCATCGGAAGTAAGCTATGAGGGCATTTGAAGTCCTCTACGAGGATAACCACTTAATCATCGTAAATAAAAAGGCAGGCGAAATCACACAAGGTGATAGTTCGGGAGACGAACCATTGCCTGAGAAGATTAAGGCTTACCTCAAGGAGAAGTACGACAAGCCGGGGAATGTCTACCTCGGTGTAGTACACCGTCTGGATAGACCCGTAAGCGGTCTGGTGCTTTTTGCTAAGACCTCCAAGGCACTCTCCCGTATGAACACCCTCTTTAGGGAGGATAAGGTAAAGAAGACGTATCATGCAATAGTAGAAGCTCCTCCGCGAGAAAACGAAGGCACCCTTCGCCATTGGCTCAAGAAGAATGAGGCACAAAATAAGTCTTATATTGTCCCCAAAGGTACTTCGGGAGCCAAGGAGGCAATACTCCATTATAGAAGACTTTCCGACAGCGATCGCTATACCCTCCTAGAGGTAGACCTCGAGACAGGACGGCACCACCAGATACGCACCCAACTAAGTGGTATGGGGTGTATTATCAAAGGAGACCTCAAGTATGGTGCCAAGCGAAGCAACCCCGACGGCTCTATCTCACTACACGCTCGCCAGATTAGTTTTATTCATCCTGTGACTAAAGAGCCCATTACAGTAACCGCTCCTTATCCCGATGCTGATAACCTCTGGAAGCACTTTGGCAATAGAAAGAAGTAAGCCCTATTTCAGGTGAGGAAATACGATAGTTTACACAACGAGAGAGGGGTAGCACCGCTGTGGTGCTACCCCTCTCTCGTTACAATTAGAGCTACTAAAGTGATTAGTAGAGGATTGGTCTAATCTCTACACGGCGACCCTGTGGGTACTTGCTTTTGGTATCTTTCATAGAGTCGATACCCGAAGGAATGACTTCGAGTCGCGTACTTGGGATACCTTTCTTCATCAAGTAATCTGCCACAGCATTTACACGGCGCGCCGAGAGCTTATTATTATAGCTCATACGACCCTCTGGCGATGCATAGCCTCGAAGGGAGATTCGGAGATCATTCTCCTCCATCCACTTCACCACATTATCCAGAGTTTGCTCCGTCTCGCTATTGATAGCACTGCTATCAAATCCAAAATACGCAACACTCATATAGAGGTCAAGCTCCTTGAGGTCAAGCCCTGGTCTTAGGGCAATCGCCTTATCTGGTGTTACAGGTGTGGAGGATTTGCCATTCTTAGTGGCGGGTGTCAAAGTAGTAGCAGGCACAGTTGTGGTACCAGCTGATGGACTATTCTGAGCCACAACATAAGGCACCTGCTGACCAGGGGCGCCAGGCAATAGCTGGTTGATAATCGCTGGGTCAATATCGCCCTTGCTGAGTAGGATAGCATAGAGGAGGCGTTCCATCTGTGCTAATCGCTGCTCATAAGGTTCGGTATAGGTACGTGCTAATGCTTGATCGAGGGCACGGCGCTTCAGGGTCTCCACCTTGAAGCGGAGGAGCACTGAATCCCTATGTGCTGCCTCTACGTAAGGCTGGCGTGCCTCCACAATAAGCTTAGCGATGAGTTCCTCCGCCTGCTCACGTGAGATAGGCAGGAGGGCGTCATCAGACAATTCATCGTATCCCTCAGCACTACGTATAGCCTTCCACACATCTTGCTCCAGCTGATTATTGGAGCCTTGGACTACCACAAGGGAATCAGTAGTCACCACCTCCTGTGCTTGGGCATTGCCCAAGCCTAGGAGTGCGGCAGCTATAGCTGAGATTATTATCAGTGGGCTTCTCATTGTCTTCAATGTTTAGAATAAGAAGCGATAGCCTACAGATACTTGGTTATTCTTGAAGAATCCTCTTGAGACATAGTCTGCGAAGAGCTCACCAGAAGTACCTAGCTTGAAGTTAGCACCTACGATAATATTGGTTCCGAACTTAAGACCAGCGCCATGGCTGTAAAGACCTAGTCCAAGACCTGCGTATGGATCAACAACAGAGTCATGAAGACGGATATTGTATACCACATTAGCACCAAGGTCAAAAGCATTCTTAGTACCGAAACCAAACATCATTTCTGGCATGAAGTCGAGGTCAGTATCAGAGATCTGCATATAACCACGCATACCTACCATCCACTGTGTCCCCTCACCGAAGTTGAGACCGGTAACGCCAGCAAGGCGATTGAGCTTAAGGAAACCATACTTCACCCTAGCGGCATCCTCTGCAGGCTGACCGTACACTGTAGTACCAGGTGCTACTGTAGCAGGAGCAGCCACTACAGGAGCTACCCTCTGAACAGGTGCTACTTGAGCTACATTAGGAGCATAAGTCTGCTGCCTATCGATACGATCCACTAGGCGGCGCATCTCATTCACCAATTGCTGATTGGTAAGATCCTGAGTCGTTACAGTAGTCGTCTTAGTCCCGTTCTGCCCATTCTGTGCATTTAGGGCAGCTACGATGATATTCATCTCAGAGTCGCTGAACTGGCTTGCACGAGCATTCTCCTCACGGCGAATCTTATTGAGGATACGATCTACCATCTCCTCAAACTCGCTCTTAGTCATCATACGACCGCTACCTTTACGGACAGCCTGACTACCGAAGATAGTAGCACGAGTATTATTTTGGCGCTCGCCATTCTGCATCTCATTCACCCTATCATTTACGTTGTCATCAGCAACACCGCTCACCGGCTCGTATGCCGAACGACCAAGGTTAATACGTACACCTGCATTGTAGGCAAGGCTAGTGTATACATCGTCAACTACAGTATTGAGCACCTTGTCGTTGCCGCTTGATAGCATAGCATTGACCGAACCAAATAGCGCTACATACTTAGAGAAAGGCACCTCTACACCTGCACCTCCAGTAAGGAATAGGTTATGGATATTGAAACGCTCAGATACATCCTTTGAGCTACCTGGAGCGTCAGGGTCCGTTGGGATAAGGCTGTTGTCATCAAGGTAACCAGCACCGAGTGTTAGGTAAGGCACAATACCTCTTGGCTGATTGAGACGGAAGATAAGGTTACCTCCGTACATCTTGAGGTTCTTATTGAACTTGAAGTTGAGCTTCTGAGGCTCCTCAGTCCCCTGATAGTAGAATGCTCGTAGACCTACTAGGCTAGAGAAATCTACACCAGCAGCACCTCCGACAAACCACTGGTCTGCCTGACCAAGCTTCTCATGGAAGTCGGCATATACGATACCTGGCTCAAGGACAAACTTCATACCACGGAAGCCATCCTCGAAGAGGTTGCTGTACTTCATGGCCTCGTCATTGAACCTAGAGGTACCACCTAGTGTGATATCTAGAGAAGCTAGTGCACTCCAGTTACCCCAGCGCTTTGCCTTATCATCGATAGTAGGGTTCAGGAATACATCATTCATCTTCATCTGTAGGTTGCGACCCTCTACTGATAGAGCCACACGCTCAGAGAGGTTAAACCTTACCCCTGCACCGGCAGAGAGATAGATTTGCTTATCCTTTTGCTTAGCATCCTCGATTACACCAATCGTGGTATCGAAAGGATTGTAGTCTAGCATCTGTACACCTCCTCCTACAACAATATATGGTGCTACAGCATAAGAGCTATTAAGGATATTCAACTTTAGCTCACCACCCACACGGGTAATGTCCATGTCCATACCATCTAGTTTCTGTAGAAAATCAGGCTTATCAGTAAGCCAACCCTTCTGCTCAAACGCATTCTTTAGGTTGATAGACTTCTCAAATGTACCTCTTAGCTCTACATAGGGACCAAAACCAATTCCTAAACGAGCGCCATAGAAAGGTGAATTCTTGAGTGCAACATTCTGGTTCCACCAGTTATAAGAAGCACTAGGTGATAGAGTAAAACTGACACCATCCACCTGCGCATTAGCAGTGGGAAAGGCAAAAAAACCTAGTAATCCGCCAAGCATTAACGAGTAAATTTTCCTCATGTTTGTAATACTTATATAAAAAATTAATGTTTGATAATCATTTAATATCGGCAAATCCAAAAGCCATTCGCCGTAGCCTTGCTGTAGCCATTCAGTTCTATAACCACCGGATTATAAAAAAGGTTCACAATAAGCTCTATATACGTAGAAATTATATCAATACCTACCTATTTGGTAATCGATGAATAATACTTATCTTTGTTCCGACGTTAGTATTAATTTTGAGTGAATATAATTATGAACAAGAAAATCATGGGCGCATTGGTCGCTGTTATAGCGATGTTTGGCCTCAGCGCAAATGCGCAGAACGTTATGGATAAGAGTAGCAGTATCTTTACTGTAGGTGTAGGTATCACTGATCACCGTATCCCTCTTTCCGTAGCTTTTGATCACGGTATCGTAGGCAATGTATTCGACATCCCTGATGCAACCCTCTCTCTTGGTGGTATGCTTGGTACTAGTTTTGGCAGAGGACACAATGGACTTTTCATAGGTCCACGTGTAGGTCTTCACTACCACTTTATCCCACAACTCGATACCTACATGTCTCTGATGCTTGGGCTTGAGGCTGGCAAATACAAAGACCATAACGTAAACACCGATTGGTACACCGACATGCGTTGGGGTGCTCATGTAGGTGCACGCTATATGTTTACGCCTACTGTGGGTGGCTTTATCGAGCTAGGCTATGGCTATTCATTTGCCAATATTGGTCTAGCATTTAAGCTCTAAGCAGTGAGGGTTTCAATATAATGAAGAAGGGGCTGATGTGGCACACCCATAGGTGTCCTGCGTCAGCCTCTTTTGTTTACAAATGAATCAGCTCATAACGACAAAGAGAGACTGGCTACAGCTCCTACTGATGGCTAAGACCTTTTTCCTCATCGGAGGATTTACCTTCGGTGGGGGGCAAGCCATGATTCAGCTAATACGCACCGAGGTAGTAGACAAATACCACTGGCTCGAGGACAAAGAGTTTCTCGACCTCTTTGCCATGGCACAGTCCCTCCCAGGAGTATTGGCGGTGAATATCTCCATCTTTATTGGCTACCGAATCCAGGGCATCCTCGGAGCCATAGTATGTGCCCTCACCTGCACATTTCCAAGCTTCGTCATCATCCTTGTTATCGCTATTTATGCCCATAGCTTCAAGGGCAATCCTACTATAGAAGCCATCTTCAAGGGCATCCGCCCCGTAGTCGTCTCCTTGATTGCTGCCCCAACCATCACTATCTGGAAAGCTCTGGGGCTAGGCTGGAAGTGGCTGTGGATACCCATCGTCTCGGCCCTATCTGTATGGTTATTGGGGATTAGTCCCGTCACGGTCATACTCGTCTCCGCTCTACTAGGCTGGATGTACACCTTATATATAAGTAAGAAAGGAGAGAATAATACATTATGATATACTTGCAACTCCTCCTCGTCTACCTCAAGATAGGCTTAGTCGGCTTCGGTGGTGGATACGCCATGCTCTCCCTTATCCAGGAAGAAGTTGTAGAGCGACACGCTTGGCTTACCATCCAGGAGTTTACAGATATTGTGGCTATCTCCCAGATGACTCCAGGACCTATCGGCATCAATAGCGCCACCTATATCGGGTACACCGTCACAGGCTCTATATGGGGCTCTGTTGTAGCAACTACTGCGGTAATGATTCCTTCATTCGTACTCGTGCTACTCATCTCCCTCTCCTTCGCCAAGATCAAAAACAACTTCCACTTCAAAGCCATATTCACAGGCATTCGCCCTGCCTCAGTAGGACTCATTGGGGCAGCATTCCTACTGCTCCTCAATGGGGAAAACTTTATCGACTACACCAGTGTTATTCTCTTTCTTATTGCCTTTGTACTGGTGGTCAAGAAATGGATGCACCCCATCCTAGTTATTGTACTGGGGGGCATAGCGGGCTACTTCATCTATATCTAAGATGAGCTTGTCACCAAGAATAAGTACCTTTGTACCTATAGAAGACATAACATTATGAGTACAATCAATCAGATACAAGACGAGATAATAGAGGAGTTTTCTCTCCTCGACGATTGGATGGATCGATACGAAATGATTATCGACATGGGCAATGACTTACCCTCTATGCCTGAGGCAGAGAAAACACCTGATCACATTATCGAAGGCTGCCAAAGCCGAGTGTGGATCAATGGAGAAGTAGATAGCAACGGGCTTCTCCAGCTTCGTGCCGATAGCGATGCCGTGATTGTGAAAGGCATCATAGCCATGCTACTCAAGGTGCTCAGCGGACAGAAGCCTGCCGAAATAACCAATGCCGACCTTTACTTCATCGACAAAGTAGGGCTCAAGGAGCACCTCTCCCCCACGCGCTCCAATGGACTACTCAGCATGGTGCGCCACATCAAGCTCCTCGCCACTACTCAGCAGTAAGGAGCCTACACCCAGCCCCCCCTCTCCGAGGTGGCTGTCGGGGGACAGTTGCCACCACGAACCACGGGGCAACGCATAAGCGGCAACAAACAAGTGCAATGCATTAGGGATGAGAGGATTGACTATATCACTCTTTATGATAATAGCTCATGCGTTTCACTGATACCCTCCTAGATTCCGCAAAGTGTGCG